>JAMPGV010000020.1 GCA_023663735.1 Muribaculum sp.
AATTTTCAAGGTACAAATTTATATCAAAGGTTGGTGACCTTTTGACACCCGAATCTTAATAGGCGTTTGCGAAACACTACAATTCGGATTACTTAAGCTGAAGTTTCGCAATCGCCTACTCTTTTTAATTGACTTTTGCGGAATTCACGAAATGTCCGCTCTTTCCGCCCATCTTCTCCACCAGACGGATCTCCGACAGCTCCATGCTCCGATCCATGGCTTTGCACATATCGTAGATCGTCAAAAGCGCCACACTGACGCCCGTGAGCGCCTCCATTTCCACTCCGGTTCTGCCCGCCAGTTTGGCCGTGCAGCGGCAGCGGATCCGCCCGCTCCCCTCCGGCTCAAAATCAACCGATACCTTCGTGAGCATCAGGGGATGGCATAAGGGAATCAGCTCCGCCGTGCGCTTTGCGGCCATGATGCCGGCAATTCTAGCCGTACCCAGCACATCGCCCTTCGCCGCGGTCCGGTTCACAACGGCATCGAACACCGCCGCGCTGACCCGGATATATCCCTCCGCCACCGCAGTCCGCTCCGTGACCGCTTTCTCCGTCACATCCACCATCACTGCATTGCCCTCTTTGTCAAAATGTGTGAATCCGTCCATGTCCCTGTCTCCCTTCCAAGCCTCCCTGCGGCTTCTCATAAAATCTCTTGTCAAAATCCCTCTTTAGGGAATCGCTGATTAAATCATCGCTTCCTCAGAGCCTCCGGCGCGGGAAACGCTTTAATCAGCGTTTCCTTAAAATCCGTCTTCCGCCGCTCCGCCGGATCATTTCCCGAAGCCGCAGCCGGGGAAATGGCATTCCGGGCAGTTCAGGCACAGCCCGCCCTCGCCGTAGACCCGAATATCCTCAGGCGTCAGGCGCTCTCCCGCAAGCACTCTCGGAAGAACCAAATCGAACACCGTGCGCTTCGCATACATCACACAGCCGGGCAGCCCCAGAATCGGCACGACCCTGTCCCCCCTCCGGTCATAAGCCAACAGAAACATTGCCCCCGGAAGCACCGGCGCGCCATAGGACACAATATCCGCCCCGAACGCCTTGATAGCTCCGGGCGTCCGGTCATCCGGATCCACGCTCATGCCCCCGGTACACAGCACCAAGTCCGCTCCCTGTTCCAAGAAGCTGCCGATGGCCGCCACGATCTCCTCCTGCTTGTCGTCCACGATCCTCTGCCCCAGAATCTCCGTGTCATATTCCGCCAGCTTGGCTCTGACGGCAGGTCCGAAAGCATCCTCGATCCGTCCTTTGAACACCTCGCTCCCGGTGGTGACAATCCCCACCCGCACATGAGAAAAAGGCAGAATCCGAAGCAGCGGCTCCGCCCCCGCGGACTCCTTGGCCCGGTTCATCTTCTCCTCCTCGATCACCAGCGGAATCACGCGGACGGCCGCAATTTTGTCCCCTTTTTTCACGGGGAAATTGCCGTGTATCGTGGCGATCATCATCTCGCCTAATCCGTTCACCGCGTTCAGCCTTGCGGTATCCACTTTCAACAGACCATCCGCCTCGGCGCGGATCTCGATTTTGCCCTCCTTGGGTTCCGTGGCGGACATCCCCTCGTTGAGGCAGAGATCCCGCAGAACCGCGGCGGCCTCGTCCTCATGGAGCATCCCTTCCTGTTTCTCCCAGACATACAGATGCTCCTTTCCCACGGACAGAAGCACCGGGATATCTTCCTCGGCAACGATATGCCCCTTTCTAAACACAGCGTCTTTCACCACGCCGGGGATGATCTGGGTGATGTCATGGCATAGTACCTGCCCCACCGCCTCCTCCGTCGCAATCAGCCGCATTTTTACAGATGTTCTTCCGGTCTCCATGATACGCTCTCCGTCCTTCCGAAATATTTTTTGACACACAAAAAAATCCCTTGGATATCATCCATGCCAAACACAGGGCATTTCACGTCTTCCCGGGATACCGTATCGGTTGCTATGCAGATCAGAGAGTCCGTGTCGCAGACCGGAACCGAAGATCTGGCCCGCCGCACCACCTCAATCTTGGGGTAGGCGGACGCCTTCATGCCTTCGATGACCACCACGTCCGTCCCCGCGCACAGCGCAAGCATCTTCTCGATGTCCGCCTGTCCGCTGCAATTGACGGAATACTGTGTGCCGGAAAAGATCGCGCTGCACGCCGCTCCCGCCAGACGATACCGGTAAGTGTCCGTTCCCTCATGATCCATGACGTATTCATGCCCGTCATGTTTGATCACCGCAACCGAAAGCCCCTCGCCGATAAACTCGTTAATCAGTTTGATAATCAGTCCCGTCTTGCCGCTGTCCTTGACGCCGCTGACGCAGAACACCATGGGAAGGCTCAGACGGGCATACTCCTCCCTTGTGTTGACGTTTCTCACGATCCGCCTGTCAAAACAGGACGTCTCCAGACGGATATATTTCGTGCGGACAGCCCGCAGTACATTTAAAATCCGATAATGTCCTCTTTGGATCTGCTCCCCGACGACGTCCAGCATTTTCTTGGAATAGATGGCGCAGAGCGGATGGATGTGATCCTCGTCCACCAGACAATAGCAGTCGTAGTCCGAGGAGATGAACTCCGCCATATACTCCACCAGCTCCCGCTTGATAAAAGGCATGTCCGCCGCACAGATAAAGACATACTCCTCCTCCGCGTGGGACAGCACCTGATAAATTCCCTCTAACGGACCCACATCCTGACGCTCGTCATAGACCACCTCGAACCCGGCGTCCTCATAGAGGCCTTTGCGGGCGGCGGAAATAAGCACCTGCGAAAAGCCGCTAAGCTCCTCGCAGATGCGGTCGATAAACCGCTTGGACTCCAGTTGTAACAAGGCCTTATCCTGCCCCATCCGGGTGCTTTTTCCCCCGGCCAGAACACCCACGCTCAAGTTCACGGACATGGTTCCCACACTCCTACATTCCCTTGATATATCGAATCTTGACTTCCTCTCCGGGACCCGCTTCCCTTCCGGGTTCCAGATCAATCAGACAATTACACTCCGTCAGATTATGGATCACCGACGACGCATGAACCTTTGCGGGCAGATACACCTTCCCGCCCTCCGCTCTGGCTCTGACAAAACGCCGCATACGGTTCACCTTTCCATAAGCATCCTGCAAAACCGCCACAGCCTTCACCGAATCAAAACTCTCATGCCCCATCATCTTCGCCGCCAACGGCCAGAAGTAAACCTCAAAATTCACAAGCGCCGCATAGGGATTCCCCGACAGGCTCAGGATGATTTTGCCGTCCTTGACGCTTCCCGTGGTGGGTGTGCCGGGCTGGATGTTCGCCCTGCGGAATAAAATCTCCGCCCCCAGCCTCTGCAGCACCTTGGGTACGATATCCTTCTCCCCCACGGAGACCGCCCCCGTGGTAATCACAATGTCCGCCGCGGAAAGCGCCTCCCGGAGCTTTTCCAGAAGCAGCTCTTCCTCGTCCGGACACAGCTGCCAAAAACTTACCTGCAAGCCATCCCGCCGGATGCCCGACGCCAATATATACGAAATGTTGTTATAGATTTTCCCCTTTTCCAGTGGTTCTCCCGCCCGGACAAGCTCCGTCCCCGTACACAGGATGGCTGTGCGCAGCGGACGGCGCACCAAAACCTTGGCTCTGCCGACCTCCGCCAGAAGCCCGATGTGGACGGGGCGCAGTCTGCACCCCTGTTCGGCCACCACGTCGCCCTTGCGGATGTCCTCCCCCGCTTTGGCATAGTTCTGAAAAGGGAGTACGGCGGCGAAGACCTGCACTTCCTCCTCCCCGTAATCCGTGTCCTCCTGCCGCACCACCGCGTCATACCCCTCCGGCACATACGCACCCGTCATGACGCGGACCGCGGTGCGCTCCTCATAGGGAATCTCCTCATAATCTCCGGCCAAAAGCCGCCCCTTTACCCGAAGTCTGACGCCGGAAGTTTTCCCGCTATCCGGATTGCTCCCCCGGGAAACGCCGCTGTGCGTTTCTCCGGCCGCGGAAGACTCCTCGACAAGACCCGCCAGATCCGCCGCGCGGACTGCATAACCGTCCATGGCCGACCTTGGATTGGGCGGGACGTCGATATCCGCATAGACCGTCTCCGCCAGCACCATGCCGCAGGCCTCCTCCAGAGACACTTCCTGTGTCCCCTGCAGAATGGCCCGCTCCATGAGCCTCGCCAGACATTCTTCGATTTCCGGCGTCCCCGCCTGTCCGTTTTGCGCCATCTTTCCTCCTCTTCCACAGTCCATTGGTTCCGGCCGCAGATCACACCCTCAAATCGGCCGCTGCATCCTCGCTTTTCCATCGTCCTGATACCGAAAATAATCAAAATCCGCCGGCTTTCTGCTGCCGCAGCCGCCGTTGTTGGCATAAATTCCCACCAGCGTCCCCGTGTGACGCTTGGGATCTCCCGGCACGCCCTCGTCGCACAGATAGATGCAGTTTTCCAGCCTGCCCGCAAGCTCCCAATTTCCGCCGTCAAAACTGTAATAAAAACTGCGGGTCAGTCCCTCCACCGCCACGCGCAGCCAAACGGGCGTCTCGGGAACGCCGTCGATCTGCGCCATGACCTCCTCGCCATGGCTGCGGTTGATGACCAGCTGAATCTTCCTACCGCCCTCATAGCAGACCGCGCACCGGGCGTAGGTGGCCGTGCTGTAATAGCAGGTCAACCCCGCCTGCTCGCCGTCTCTGTCGGGATAGAATTCCACTTTCGTCTCCGCCTCGTAAGAAAGTTCCTGCTCCCTGCGAAGCAGCGTGTTCTTGGCGCGGATCTCGTTTAACTGCCCGTCTCTGGTCCAGATGCGGAAATACCCCGGGCGCTCCGTCAGCGACCAAGAGCCGTTGTCCGGGTTCCGCACAAATTCCCACTCCCGGTTCAGCTCCTCCCCGTCAAAATCATCGAACAGATTCCTCTCGAAAATGCATTCCGGAAGGTCGGGAGCCGTCTGCACCAGACTGGGTCCCTTTCCTCCGTTAATGGTAAACCACCCGTCCTGCGTCCACTCCACCGGATCCAGCGCGGACTCCCTGCCCACGGTGGTGTACCGGCCCCCGTTTGGCCTGCCGCAGAGATAATAGCACCACCAGTTCCCCTTCTGATCCTGCACAAGCTTCCCGTGTCCCGCGCGCTGGATGGGCGCGTCGGGATCGGTCTGGCGCATCACCGGATTGTAGGGGGAATGCTCATAGGTTCCGTAAAGCGCGCCGCTTCTCGCCACATTGATGCCATGCCCGTATCCGGTGCCGCCCTCGGCCACCATGGCGTAATAATATCCATCCTTTTTGAACAGATGCGGCCCTTCGGAACAGCGTTCCCCGGTACCCTCCCAAGCGGTCTTCATCGGACCTGCCACGGCCAGACCGTCCGCCGTGAGCGGAACCGTCTGCACAGCCTTCGCAATCAGCATGTACCTGCTGCCGTCCTCATCCACAAAGAGCGAGGGATCAATATCGTCCACCTCCAGACAGACCGGCTTGCCGTAAGGCCCTTCGGGCCTGTCGGACACCATCACCAGCTGTCTGCGCATCACATTGTTGTCCCGCTTCCCGTCCGCATTTAAGCGCAGGGTCGCATAGATATAGAATTTGCCGTCCACATACTCGATATCCGGCGCCCAGATGCCATGGGAATCCCGGATATCGCTCAGATCCAGCCACTCGGGATTGGTCACCGCATGTCCGATGATATGCCAATGCACCATATCCCGGGAGTGGGAAATGGGAATGGCCGGAAAATACTGGAAACTGGAATTGACCATATAAAAGTCATCCCCCACCCGGATCACCGAAGGATCCGGGAAAAATCCCCTCTGAACCGGATTGGAATAAGTTCTTGCTGCCGCCATGTGATCTCTCCTTCCCGATATGTCTACTATAACAATACCGAAAATACGGATGATTTTCAATCTCTTTTTTCGGGGAAAGCGGCGGACATTTGACCGGAAGGTATATAATACGATATATCCGGTAAAAAAAACGCACATCCGGAGGTGTCCGGCCGTTATACAAGATAGAGACAGGTACAGGTGTTTGCAAAACTCGGATTCCGCAAAATATCGTTTCGCAATCGCCTACAGAAAATCGAGAAAGGAGGTCTGCGCCATGTCTGCGGACAAGAAGATCGACATTGAAGAGCAGTACGACAAAATCTACCGCTACTGCTATTTTAGACTGCACAACCGCGAAACAGCCGAAGATATCACGCAGGAAACCTTTCTCCGGTTTCTCGAAAGCGGCAGCTACCGCGACACCGGGCAGGTTCTGCAATATCTCTACACCATTGCCCGCAACTTATGTATCGACGAGTACCGCAAGTCCCGGACACAGGCGCTGCCCGGCGGGGAGGAGGCGTTTTTTCCGGAGGACCGTCTGTTGACCTCCCTTGCGCTTTACAAGGCGCTGTCCGAATTGGAGCAAGAAGACCGCGAACTGCTGCTTCTGCGGTATGCCAACGACGTTCCGACCGCCGTCATCGGCAACATGTACAATCTGTCGCGGTTCGGAGTCTACCGGAAACTGTCCAAAATTCTGCGGAAACTGCAAAAAAAATTAAAGAAGGAGGATTTCACATGAACCGAAGGATCCAGAAAGCCTTAAAAGGCGCGTTTGAAGCGCCGCCGCCGCTCTCCAAAGAAGCGTTTTTAAGAACCGTTCCACGCCCCCGGATCAGCAATCCGGCGTTCGTTTTCACACAGGCCGCCTACATTCCCCTGTGGGTATGGGGTGCATCCGGGATTGCGTTTGTGATTGCACTGATGAGCGCACACTTCATGGAGCGGCATACTCTTGGGATGCTGTCCGTCTGCATTCCGTTCGTGGCCTCGACGGCGGCCGCCGAAAACGGCAAATCTGCCGCTTACAAAATGGCGGAACTGGAAATGGCCTCTCGTTTTTCCCTCAAAAGCGTCGTTCTGGCCCGTCTGGGAACCATCGGAACGGCGCACTTGCTCCTGATCTGTCTCATAAGCCCGCTTGCGGGCTTGGGCAATCTGTCCGCAGCCCTGCGTGCGGGCGTCTATCTGCTGGTGCCGTATCTATTGACCATCTGGCTGTGCCTTCTCTGCGCGCGGCGGTTCCACCACAGGGAAATCCTTTATCTGTGCATGGGAACAGCGGTCATAGTCAGCGGATTCTGCGTCATGGCGCAGCTGGAATTCCGTATTTTGTATCAGGAAGACTATTTCCTCTGGTGGGTCGCCCTTCTGACGATCCTGCTGGCGTTTACGGCGTCGGAATATGCGAAAACCATTCGGAGAACGGAGGAACTGACATGGAGCTGATCATAGACAGCCTATCAAAACAATATCGAAATAAAATAGCCGTGGACAAGATCTCTCTGAGACTACACCCGGGCGTATACGGCCTGCTTGGCGCAAACGGGGCCGGGAAGACAACCCTCATGCGGATGCTCTGCGGAATCTTAAAGCCTACCGGCGGAACCGCTACCCTTGACCATATGGATGTGTCCTGCGAAGCGTACCGCGCCGTTCTTGGATATCTGCCGCAGGATTTCGGTTACTATCCCGATTTTACGGGCATGGATTTTCTGATGTACATGGCGGCGTTAAAAGGTCTGGACAAACCTCATGCCAAGCGCAGAGCCGCTCAGGTATTAGAGCTGGCGGCCCTGCAGGAGCAGGCGCGCCGCAAGATCAAAACCTACTCCGGCGGGATGATCCGGCGTCTGGGAATTGCGCAGGCTCTATTAAACGACCCGAAGCTCTTGATTTTGGACGAGCCGACCGCGGGACTCGATCCCAAAGAACGGGTGCGGTTCCGGGATTTGATCGCAGAAATCGGAAAAGACAATATCGTTCTCCTATCCACCCACATCATCTCGGACATCGAGCAGATCGCGGACGTTGTCTTGATGATGAAAAGCGGACGGCTGGTCTATCAAGGCACGCGGAGCGGACTGCCGGAGGATCTGGAACGCTTTTATCTGGAGCGCATTGACGCGGAAGCCGCAAGGGAAACAGACTTATCGAAGAAGACCTTAGCACCCGAAAACTTATCAAATAAAAAGGCAAGGTGATCCCAATGAGACAATTATACTATTTTGAGTTCAAAAAGATTCTACAGAGAAAAGTCAATCAAATCGCCGCATTGCTGGGCTTTCTCCTGATGATTGCCTGCACGGTCTTCCAAATCCGTCGGGAGAGCCTTCGGGACGACGGCCGGGAATTCACCGGAGCTGCCGCGATTTTGCGGCAGGAAACGGTCGAAAATGCCCTGACCGCCGAACTGGACGAACCGTTTCTCACGGATTTGGTGCGGGAGTACCAACGGCAGGCCTCCTCGCATCCCGACGGATATGATTATACCCTCATTGAAGCCAAGAGCAATCTGTTCGCTTGTATTGCCAAGAACTACACGGAGTGGAATGAACATTTTGACTGGAAGGTTCTGAACCGGATCCCTGCGGCGGACGGAATCGGTTTTTATGACAGGCGCATCTCCAAAATAGAGACGCTCTTGAACGCGGAATACAGCTATGGTAATTACACGGAGGCGGAGAAGGAATACTGGCTGCAGAAGGCGGAGACCGTCCGCACGCCGTTTCGCTGGGGCAGCCCGGCCACATGGGACATCCTGTGGAACGTGATCGCACTGCTGTTTTTCCTGTTCTTCGTCATCAGCATCTGCATTGCACCCGTGTTTGCGGGAGAATACCAGAACCGCATGGATGCGCTGCTGCTGACGGCAAAATACGGGAAAAGCAAGGTGATTGCCGCCAAAATCATGGCCTCTTTTACCTTTTCGTTTCTCTATATCGCCCTATGCTGCACCGTCTGCACGGGAATCATCGGCGGTCTGTTGGGCATAGACGGCGGGGATCTGCCCGTTCAATTATGGGATACCGTCATCCCTTATCCGATGACGGTCAGAGACGCCTGTGCATGGAATCTGCTGATCCTTTTCCTGATCGCGTCTTTTCTCACCGCATTTTCCCTGTTGCTGTCGGCATTAAGCAAAAGCCCCATGGTTGTGCTTGCCATCGACATCGTATGCCTCTGGGGAACTGTCTTTCTGCCGTCGTCCAAAACCTGCAGCCTGTGGAACCGAATCCTATATCTGCTCCCGGTACACTGTTTTGACCTGCAGACGGTGTTAAAGACCTACACAGACTATCCCATCGGGAATCATATTTTCTCTTATTTGGAGATGATCTTCATCACCTATATCGGACTGACGGCAGTCTGCCTTCTGTGTACGGGAAAGGGCTTTACGGCGCATCAGGTGAAGCGCTGACGGACGATATCCGCTTTTTCTAAGGTCAGCAGTTTGACTTTCTTATCGATGCCTCCGGCATAGCCCGTCAGGCTGCCGTTTGTCCCCACGACGCGGTGACAGGGTACGATGATGGAAATTGCATTGCGCCCGACCGCGCCGCCCACCGCCTGAGCGGACATATGCGGCAGCCCTCTCCTCGCGGCAAGCTGCTGTGCGATCCTGCCATAGGTCGTGGTCTGCCCGTAGGGAATCAAACGGAGCAGTTCCCATACTTCCTTCTGAAAATCCGTCCCCGTAAAATGTAGCGGCGGGAAGAAATCCGGCTCCTTCCCCGCAAAATAAAGATCCAGCCATCTCTTTGTCCGCTCAAACAGCGGAATTTCTTTTTCCGTGTGTTCCTTGTCCAAAGAGAGGGCAAAATATTTCTGCCCCTCAAACCATAGCCCGGTTAAACCGATATCGTCCGCCGCTAAAAGGACGCCGCCAATCGGCGACGGATAATGACTGATATACTGCATTCTATGTCCTCCCGGAACGCCGTCCCCGCCCCGTCCGCCGGATCCGCAGTGCAAATCCGCGCGGACGACGCTTTCATCAGCGTCTCCTTAAAAGAGATCCGTTTCAAGATTCGGCGTGTCGGAAGATTTCGTATACTGATAAGCGGAACCGTTCGGCAGATACTCCCATGTCGAATCGGTAAACGTGACTGTCGCCGTCTGCCCTTCCACCGTGATCACGCCGCTGATCGGATTTCCGGCAGCGTCCGTGGCCGTGAACTTCATGCCCTCCGCCGTCAGTTCCCCCACGCCGTCATTGATCTGCGTCAAGCGGAAGATGCCGATCTGCACGATGTATTTGCCGTCCTCCCCCTTTGCAATCTCCAGATTCGGCTCCCAAACGTCGGAATCCAGATATTCTCCGATATAGAGGGCGTCCTCCGGCGTCCTCTGGGCGCAGCCGCCGACTGCAACCATTCCCGCGCATAATAAGGCTATCCATTTATATTTCATCCCTTCAGCCCTTTCCTCGCATCCATATTTTTGCTTAGGCGTTTGCAAACGCCTAATATTTTTACTGAATATGCACCAAAATATATCCGTCCCGCTCGACAATCGATCCTTCCGCGGGATACCCCGGCATCTCATCCCCGGCGGCTCTTGCCTGTGCAAGCACCTCCGGATCCGTCACCGTCCGGAAGGTATGACCGTGCATTTTCAGGAAATTGATCATCTCCCGGTTCGTCCCGTCGAAAGCGTCAAAGGCCCACTGAATCATGGGAAAATTCGCCTCCCCCACAAAGCTGTAGCCCCAGACCGAGAAATATTTCTCCTTCAGATGAGGATCGATCTTGTCGGTGATCGTGGCGATATAGCGGTATTCCTTGGAACCGTAGGACACATAGTAATCCTCGGCCAGCTCGTGGGGCGTGCTGTAATGCCCCGTAAAGATCACAGGCGTCTCGCTTCCGTACTCCCGCTCTATGTCCCACGCAATCTCGCACAACAGTTCTCTGGTGGTCTCGTATTTCCTGTAGTCCGTGTAAAAGCTCCGGTTGGTGAACTCCGCCTGATTCCAGACCAGCGCCGCAGCGCCAAGCACGGCGCAGACGCTAAGCGGTTTCCGAAAACGGGGACTCCGCATCAGGCTCCGGCACAAGAGCCATACCCCCGCCGCCGCATAAAAGGGCAGATATTGGCAGGATCGGTAATAGGAGAGGCGCATTTCCGCCAGCGTCAGCAGAAACGGAGCCACCAGCATCCCCAGATACAGCGCCGGGAAGCAGAAACTGCGCTTCCTGACTGCCAGAACCACAGATGCAATCCCAAAGACAAACACCGCCAGCTCATACACCGTCACGGGCAGATACACCACCGCGTTCAGATGATAGACCACCCAGAACCGCTTGATCAGCATCACCAGATTGTCCCACCCGCCCTCGCGGAACAGAACCAGCATCTCCGCAAGACCGCGCTGTTCCTGCTTGACCTGCGCCAGCACGCCGCCCAGATCAAAAATCCTCGTGGTCAGACCGATCATCGCACTGCGCAGCAGCACGCACCCCAGAGTCAAGGCCGCTCCAAGCCCCAGATAACCGCAGACCGCCAGAAATTTCAAGCGGTTGCCATCCGCCATCCCCCACAGGAACAAGACCGTCAGGATTCCCAAAATATAGAGAATCAAAAAGGATTCGTAGCATCCCACCGCCGCCCAGATCCACAGAAGACTTCGGCAGAAAGCCCAAACCCGCTCTTTTCTTTTTGCTTTTCCTTTTGCTTCCATCCCGCTGTGGAACGCCAGCAGGGAAAGCGCCGTCAACACATAGCCAAGCCCCGCCCCGTCATGCCAGTAATACACAAACACTTCGCTGATGATCGGATTGGAGACGAACACGCAGGCAAAGACCACGGCCTCCCCCATTCCTGTTTTCTCCTGAAAAATCCGGCGCAGCAGCACATTGAACAGCGTGGCCGCAAGCATCAAGAACAACACGCCCACAAGCTCCGTCATAAACGGGGCAAAATCCGACACATGAAACAATTTATTCAGCCAGAAAATCGTCCACCGCCCCATGACAACCTCAAGTCCCTCCTCCAAATACAGGGGAACCGCCGTGTCGTCAATGCCGATGCTGGGCTGCACGATGGCAAAGCCGTAGCTGCAGGCGGCCGTCAGGGAAAGGGCAAGGATATAGAATTTGTTCCGTAGAAAGAACAGCAGGTCGTTTTTCAGTTTCGTCATAAGAACTCCTGTGCCAAAAACCGCCGCCCGGCTTGCTTTCCGGCCGGACGGCAGTTTTGATTTTTGATCCTATAAACAAACGCTCTCTGCGGTCTTGTGACGCTTCCGCGGTCTTACATCATGCCGCCCATTCCGCCGCCTGCGGGCATCGGAGGCACATCCTCTTTGATGGTCGCCACAACGCTCTCGGTGGTGAGCAGGGTGCTTGCCACACTGGTAGCGTTCTGCAGGGCGCTTCTGGTCACTTTCGCGGGATCCAGAATTCCTGCGGCCACCATGTCCACATACTCCTCTTTCAATGCGTCAAAGCCCACGCCCACCTCGGACTCACGGACTTTGTTGATGATGACGCTGCCCTCCAGTCCTGCGTTGGCCGCAATGTGGAACAGCGGGGACTCCAATGCCTTCAGCACGATGTTCGCACCGGTCTTCTCATCACCCTCCAAGGTCTCCGCCATCTTGGCAACCTCTTTGGAAGCGTGGATATAAGCGGAACCGCCGCCACAGATAATGCCTTCCTCCACGGCGGCTCTGGTGGCTGCCAGAGCATCCTCCATGCGGAGTTTGGCCTCTTTCATCTCGGTCTCGGTAGCTGCGCCCACGCGGATCACGGCTACGCCGCCCGCAAGTTTCGCAAGTCTCTCCTGCAATTTCTCTTTGTCGAACTCGGAAGTGGTCTCCTCGATCTGGTTCTTGATCTGGCTGATGCGCGCGTTGATGGCGTCTTTCTCGCCGTTTCCGTCAACGATAACGGTATTCTCTTTCTGCACCTTCACGGATTTGGCGCGGCCCAGCATATCCATGGTGGCGTCCTTCAACTCATAGCCCAGCTCGGAGCTGATGACGGTACCGCCCGTCAGAATTGCGATATCCTCCAGCATAGCCTTTCTTCTGTCGCCGTAACCGGGCGCTTTCACAGCCACCACGTTAAAGGTGCCGCGCAGTTTGTTCACAATCAATGTGGTGAGCGCCTCGCCCTCCACGTCCTCGGCGATGATGAGCAGCTTGTTGCCGGACTGTACGATCTGCTCCAGAATGGGCAGAATCTCCTGAATGCCGGAAATCTTTTTATCCGTGATCAAAATGAGGGGATTCTCCAGCGTTGCCTCCATTTTATCCATATCGGTCGCCATATAGGCGGAGATGTAGCCTCTGTCAAACTGCATACCTTCCACCAGATCCAGCTCGGTCTGCATGGTCTTGGACTCTTCGATGGTGATTACGCCGTCGCCGCTGACTTTCTCCATGGCGTCTGCCACCAGCTGCCCCACTTCCTCGTCTCCTGCGGAGATTGCGGCAACTCTGGCGATATGCTCCTTGCCATTTACCTTCTGGCTCATCTTGGAGATCGCCTCCACGGCACAGTCGGTAGCCTTTTTCATGCCTTTTCTCAAAATGATGGGATTTGCGCCGGCAGCCAGATTCTTCATGCCCGCATTCACCATCGCCTGTGCCAGCACCGTTGCGGTGGTGGTGCCGTCTCCGGCCACGTCGTTGGTCTTGGTGGCGACTTCTTTGACAAGCTGTGCGCCCATGTTTTCAAATGCGTCCTCAAACTCGATCTCTTTTGCGATGGTCACGCCGTCGTTGGTAATCAGGGGCGCTCCGAAGGATTTGTCCAATACCACATTTCTGCCCTTGGGTCCCAAAGTCACTCTCACGGTATCTGCCAGCTGGTTTACGCCGGACTCCAATGCTGCACGGGCTTCTGCGCCGTATTTAATCTCTTTTGCCATTGTCTTGGCCTCCTTTAAACGATTTGATTGATTTGATTCTGTAAATGTTACTGGATGACTGCCAGTATATCATTCTGCTTCACAATGATATACTCTTCCTCGTCCATCTTGACCTCGGTTCCCGCATATTTGGAGAAAATGACGTTGTCGCCGACTTTCACTTCCATCTTGATTTCCTTGCCGTCCACCATTCCTCCGGGTCCCACGGCGATGACTTCCGCCTGCTGGGGCTTCTCCTTATTCTGGCCGGGAAGCACGATACCGGACTTGGTCGTCTCCTCCGCCACCAACTGCTTTAACACAACTCTGTCGCCTAAAGGTACTAATTTCATAATGCCGCCTCCTTATGATTGTCTCTTCCTCTATCCTTTTGCTTGTTAGCACTCTTTTGAATCGAGTGCTAACCACTGAAACATATATTAGTTTTATATGCGCAGGTTTGCAAATAGATTCAGGGTAAAATAAATCAGTTTTTCTTCCATTTTCTTCCGTTTTCTATTATTATCTCTCGTTTTCTCTTTCAAACCATAAATCTAAGATTTTATAATTAGTTTATAAATTCCATGTATTTCCTACCGCCGGCAGCCGTACCGCAAAACTGTCCGGCGGGCTCTTTCTGCCAACCGGACAGCTGTATCTTTTATCCTGATTTCTCTATGCCGATTCCCAAGAGGGGTTCGCGCCTAGCACTTAATCTCCAGATACCCCAGCAGCTTGCTCATGTCATACTCCTCCAGCACGCCCAGATTGGAATCGTAGAACTTCCCGTCATAATGTACCAGATAATGGCAGAAGCGCCCCATTTTCTCCATCATCACGCAGCACTTGGGCAGAACCGTGTCGCGCCCTTCGGTATAGTTGATGATGTCGGTGTGGTCGATGCCATAATAATTCAACGCGGAGATCACGCGTCCCATTGTCGCCTGCCACTCCCGGCAGTCCATAACGGTGATGACCTCAGCGATGGTCACGCCCGCCAGCATGGCTACACAGGCCTGACCGCACAGGCCGTCCTCGGGCTGGATGATTACTTTCATGCTGTCGATCTTGCGGATCGGATTCTCAAAACTGTAGGGGCTGTTCTGATCCATCCGGATCAAAGAGCCGTTTACATGCAGCAGAATCTTATGCGGTACGCCCAGCTCCACGCTCACCACATCGGCGTCGGGAATATGAATCTCGTAATTACCCTTCTCCTGCGGAAGCAGCTCACAGTCGATAATCTTGTTGTCCAGCACCACATCCGCCTTGATGACTTCTCTCTGTTTGCAGACCTCCCAAATATTAAAGGGAATCTGAATCATGTATCCCTTGTCTTTCTTCTCGATTTTAGACTCAAAATAATATCTCATATTTCCTCCACTTCCGTCCGTCTGCTTCCAGCAGCATGACTTCCTTTCTCTAAATTATATAATCTTAGCATCCGCTATTTTTATATTATATAGATTGTACCAAAAATTTACGCATTTGGGAACAGTTTTTGTAGGTTTTTTTTAAGTTTTATCCTCTTTGCTTTCGAGGCCGCCCACATTGGTTCCGATACTCCTTCGGCGTACAGCCGAGTTTCTCCCGGAAGCACTTTCCAAAATAGCTCGCCTGTTCAAATCCCGTCATCACGGCAATCTCGCCTACCTGCCTGTCCGAATTGCGCAAGAGTTCCGCGGCCTTGGACAGACGATAATCCATAAGATATTTGTAGGGTGAAGTCTGCAGGCTCCGCTTGAAACAGCGCAGGCATTCCGATTTGCTCACGCCCGCGGCCGCCGCAAGTTCCTCCAATAAGACATCCTCCCGGTAATGCGCTTCTATAAAAAGAAGAAACTTCTCCATGCGTTCGCCCACCGCATTCCTGCGCTTTCGAGGCTCCGGGGGCAGGACGATATTTTTCCGAATCTCCAGCCACAGCGCCGACAGCTGCACCAGCACCTCGTAGGCATAATATCCGGAACGATTTTCCTCCAGCTCCGTGAGCCGCCTAAGGCCGCCCAGCACCCGCTCATGCCATTCCTGCCCCGGCCGGAACACATAGAGCGCAAGGCGCTTTGATCCGATTAACGGCTCCAACATGCCCCGCACCGGGCTTCCCTCATAGAATTCCAGAAAATATTCCGGAAACATAAAGCTGGTGTAACGGCAGTTCTCCGCCCCGTCCACCCAATGCACCACATCCCGGTTAATCAAGATTCCCTCGCCGCTTCCAACCCGCTCCGAGCCGTCCAGCGTGCGAATCTCCGCGCTGCCCTCGGATAGATAGAGAAACCGGAGCGTCTCGTAGCGGCGCATCACGTTCAGCGCGCCTGTGTGAGCCGTCCCCGGCGTCTGCACAACCGTTTCCGCACGGTAGGGAAAACTTCCCGCCATACCTGCCATATGAAATTGAAATTGCGCTCCGCCCGTATTCTGCCCTTTTCTCATTCTGCGCCCGCCGCTTTCATCATAAAGCCTCCCTATGGTTTGATTCATGCCTCATCCGCTAAACCGTTTACGACGGTGCGTCACGCAGCTGCTTTTGCCCTGCGCTTGAATATATCTTGAATATATATTAATATTTTGATTGACTTTTTTACGGATACTTTGCGCATTATGTCGTCCGCTTTGCGATATCATTATATTTTTAACGCTGTATCCTGTCAAGCGCAAACCGGATTTTTCTCAAATTTCTCGAATGTTTCACATCGCTCAAATGAGGACCGAATTTTCAGCGTCGGCCTCCCATCAGGACATGCAGCACAACAAGCGCCGTCAAAAAGAAAAGGTTCCTCGCCGTAAACAGCGCAAGATATTTTCCTTTACATCCCTTCGTCTCCCGCGCCACATATTTGTAAGAGATTAGGCTCGCCATAGATGCGATCAGCGTCCCCAGCCCTCCCAGATTCGTCCCCACAATCAACCCTGCAAAATCTTCCGTAAAACCGGATAACAGCAGCGCCGCCGGTACATTGCTGATGATCTGGCTCACAAGAACGGACGTCCCAATCTCCCTGCCGGCAATCGCATCCTGCAGGAACTCCCGGAAAGCGGGAATCCGCCCCACATTTCCGACAAAAACGAAAAATCCCGCAAATGTAAGAAGCAGGGAATAATCCACCTTTGCAAATACCTGCCTGTCCGTCGCCAACACCCCGGCAGCCACCGCCAACAAGACTGCCTGCCACGGCAGAATATGGGCAACGGTAAGAAGACACAGCGCAAACAGCACAAGATAGACGATCATCCGATAAGCCGCGCTCTTTCCATGCGCCAGACCGCTCTGCACAGCCGCTTGTCCCACCCCGGAAACCTCCGAACACGCCCTGCCCTGTATCAGGCACCAAACCGTCAACAGCGCCAGCGACAAAAGCGTATAGGGCAGCATCAGCAAAAGGAACTCCCAGATCGAGAGTCCCGCCTTCCCGTAAAGATACAAGTTCTGCGGATTTCCCACCGGCGTCAGCATACTGCCAAGGTTCGCCGCAATGGTCTGCATCACCACAACCGGCAGCGCCAGCCTCTCTTTCTGCTTGTCCCCGAGCATTCCCAGAATGATAAAAGTAAACGGAACAAAGGTAATGAGCGCAACATCGTTCGTGATCAACATGCCGGAAAAAAAGCACAGCAGCACCAGCGTAAGAATCAGGCCGCGCCCGCTTTTTACATGGCCTAAAAGCTTCTGTGCGATCCAGGCGAACACCCCCGCCTTTTGGAATCCCGCCATCACGCTCATCAGGCAGAACAAAACCGCAAGCGTCCTGAAATCAATGTAGCCCCAATACATGCCATCCGGCGGCACGACAACCATGGAGGCCGCCGCCAGCAGGAGCGCCGCACACAATACCGTCTCTTGTTTGAAAAACAGAAGGATCCTTTTCATTATCTTCCTCTTAAGGCTTTCCTCTTTGCATATGCATTTATTTAGGCATTTGCAAAACTCTTACTTTGGAAAGTGTCATTGTGCAAATTGTATACTCCAACGCAGACACGCTTTCGCTCCAACCTCACCGCAAGCGGCAAGGTGAGAAGCACTTCTAAGGTTTGCACCATAGGGTGCTTCGCCAAGAAGTGCTAAATCTCACCTCAAGACGCTAAAGTACAGCGTCAATCGTAACGAAGTTACGTTGTGTACCGGCGGTTCGCTAGGGTCTGCTTATGGGGTATACAACTCGCACAATTCGGATTACTTAAATTGGAGTTTTTCAATCGCCTATATGAATTTATTGTAACATGTCCGCAGCCGGCGATCAAGAAAGAGATGCCACTCCCGCAACCCTTGACAAATCCCCCAAATCGGTTATACTGAATACATCAAAAGCTCCCGCACCGCTCACGGATGTGCCGATCGGGAGCGTGTTTTATTTGAGCATTTTATTTGGACATTTTATTTGTTCCTTTATCAGAGTTATGAAAGGACTTTACCATGGCATTTGACGGCTTCACCATCGCAAACATCGTATCCGAATTGAATCACACCCTCTTGGGCGGGCGCATTTCCAAAATCGCCCAGCCCGAGGAGGACGAACTGCTTCTGACGGTCAAGACGGAAGGCGGCCAGAGACGGCTTTTGCTCTCTGCGGGAGCGTCTCTGCCCTTGATCTATCTCACAGAGAGCAATAAACCCAGCCCCATGACCGCGCCGAATTTCTGTATGCTGCTCCGAAAGCACCTGCAGAACGGCCGCATCGTCCGGATCTCCCAGCCGGGTCTGGAGCGCATCATCCGCATGGATATTGAACACTTGGATGAAATGGGGGATCTGTGCCATAAGACCTTGGTGACGGAGATCATGGGCAAACACAGCAACATCATCTTCTGCGACGCACAGAATCGGATCATCGACAGCATCAAGCGGGTGTCCGCCGCCGTCAGCAGCGTCCGGGAAGTTCTGCCCGGGAAACCCTATTTCGTGGTGGAGACACAGGACAAACAAAATCTCTTGGACACAGACTATGACGCCTTCCGCCAAACGGTTTCCGCCAAGCCCTGCCCCCTGTTCAAAGCCCTATACGGCAGTTTTACGGGCGTCTCCCCGATTTTGGCACAGGAACTCTGCTTCCGCGCCGGGCTGGACGGCGACGCGTCCGTGGCAGCCTGTTCCGAGGCGGACTTCCGCGCGCTCTATCAGTCCGCGGAGGAGCTGAAGCGGATCGTCTGCGAGGAAGCTTTTTCACCCTGCATCGCCTACAACGGCAGACAGCCCGTGGAGTTCGCGGCCATCCCGTTGACCCTGTACGGCGGAACCGCCGGCTCTTCCTCCTCCGTCTCCGCCCAGACAGCGGAGCCGCCTGCAGAACAGTCCTCCGGCGACCGGCTGCGCTTCTTTGATTCCATGTCCGTCCTGCTGGAGACCTATTACGCAGAGAAAAGCACGCTCACCCGCATCCGCCAGAAATCTGCGGATCTGCGCCATATTGTGCAGACCGCGCTGGAGCGCACCGTAAAAAAGTATGATCTGCAGCTCCGCCAGATGCAGGACACCGAAAAGCGGGAGACCTACCGCATCTACGGGGAGCTTCTGAACACCTACGGCTACAGCGCTGCTCCGGGGGCCAAATCCATCCAAGTCATCAATTATTACACTGACGAACCCTTGACCATCCCTCTGGACGAAACTCTCTCCGCCACGGAAAACGCCAAACGGTATTTCGACAAATACAACAAATTAAAGCGCACTTACGAAGCGTTGTCCGAGCTGACACAGGAAGTCAAGGCGGAGATCGACCATCTGGAATCCGTCGGCGCGGCTCTGGATATCGCCCTGCAGGAGGAGGATCTGGTGGAAATCCGCGAGGAGCTCATCGAGAGCGGCTACATCCGCCGCCGGGACTCCGTCTCCAAACAGGGCGGCAAAAAGCAAAACGGCGGCAAAAAGACTAAAACCGCCAGCAAGCCCTTCCACTACTTAAGCAGCGACGGTTTCCACATCTATGTGGGCAAAAATAACTATCAGAACGACGAACTTACCTTCCGCTTTGCCACGGGCGGCGACTGGTGGTTCCACGCCAAAGGCATGGCCGGTTCCCATGTGGTGGTCAAAACCGAAGGCACCGGGGAACTTCCCGACCGCACGTTTGAAGAAGCGGCCAGACTGGCCGCCTACTATTCCAAGGGGCGGGGAAACGACAAAGTGGAGATCGACTACGTCCAGAAAAAACATGTGAAAAAACCCGGCGGAGCGAAACCGGGCTTCGTGGTGTACTATACGAATTTTTCCATGATGGCCTCGGGAGACATCGAGGGCATCACTCTCGTCAGCCAGTAATCACGCCAGCGGAAATCATGCCTGCATCAGCCCGAGGCGTTTTGCGGCTTTTACCAGCAGATAGCCTTTGGGAAAGCCCAAAAGCTCTTCCTCGGTGAGTCCCCGCAGCACGAGCATCATCACGAAATACACCAAAACCGCCGCCGCCAGCGCGGGCAGCACCGCAATGCGCATGGAGTCCGTGAGCAGATACACCCCTTCGTACACGGCCCATGCCGCCGCCCCCATAAAGGCGGACGCCAGAAACGGAATGCCGAAACTCCCCAGAATCTCCTGCCTATAGCCGATGGCACGGCGCACCGCCCATTGGTTCAGCGCACACATCATGCCGGAATACAGTGTATTCGCCACGGCTAGCGCATACAGATCCCATTTCCCGTATCGAAGCAATGCAAACAGTACCGCCGTCTGCACCGCCAGCGCAATCCCTGCATTGACAATGGGCGCATTCACCCTGCCCAATCCCTGCAGAATGGAACTGTTCAACGTGGACAGCGCGTAGAACACCACCGACAGCGACAGCGACATCAGAAGCGTCCCCGCAAAGGTCAGCGTCTCGTCCGTCTGCGAGGGAAACAGCAGCGCCGTCAGCGGCTTTGCCAGCACCAAAAGCCCCACCGCCGAGGGAATCGAGATCACCATGGTACTCTTCACCGCCACGCCGATCTTGTCCTTGGCCTCGCTGAATTTCCCCGCGGCCACAAATGCCGCCACGGAGGGGATCATGGCAGACGCCATGGCCGACGCGAAGGCGATGGGAATATTGGAAATCGTCTGAGCCATCCCCGAGAAAATTCCGTAATTGTTATAGGCCGCCGTGCCGTCCCGCCCCATCATGCCGGGAATCACATCCACATAGAGCTTGCTGTTCACCACACTGCTCAGATTGTACACTGCGGTACTCAAAATAAAAGGCGTCACCACCATCGTGATCGTCTTGACAATTGCGCCATAAGAGTCCAGATTTCGATGTCCGTCCCGGGCAATCCGCCTGTGGATCATTTTCCGGTTCAAGGCATAGATTCCCAGCATAAAGAGAAGCGCCGTCAGCACCCCGGCTCCGGTACCCAGCGCGCTTCCCACGGCTCCATAGGTGGCTCTGGTCACTTTCATGCCCTCATCCGCGGGCATCTCCATGGTTCCCATGACGTTCTTAATCAGAAGCACAGCCGCGCCGATACTCACCGCCGCATTGGCGATCTGCTCCAGAATCTGGGACACGGAAGTCTGCACCATGCTGCGGTGCGCTTGAAAATAGCCGCGCAGCACCCCCAGAATCCCATAGATAAAAATCGTGGGCGCAAAAGTCCGAAGCACCGGCACCGCCGCCGCATCCTCCAGAAAATATTCCGCACCGAAAAACAGCACCAGACTCGCCACGCCGCCCACCACCAGCACATATCCCAGCGCACACCGGAAAATCCTGTGGGCGTTGCGGTATTCCCGCACCGACAGTTTCTGGGCGATCACCTTGGAGATGGCAGAGGGAATGCTGTAAGAGGAAATCAGCAGGACGATGGTATAAAAACTGTAGGCTACCTGATAGTATCCGATGCCCAGCGTTCCCACGACAGCAGTTAAAGGGCTCCTGTAAAGGAGCCCTATCATTCTGCTTATGATGCCTGCCGCGGCGAGAATCCCCGCCTGCAGGACGAAACCATTGTCTTTTTTCTTCTGCGGCATCCTGCTTTGTGACATTTTAATACCCAATCAGCCAGTCATACATCTCCTGATATTTGCCGGCGGACACGTTCCATGAAAAATCTGCTGCCATGGCGCGGTCAACGATTTTATTCCATTCCCGTTTCTTATCATAATATATGCGCTCGGCATAGCGGATAGTATTCAACATTTCATGCGCGTTGTAGTTGGTGAAGGAGAATCCGGTTCCGGTATTCTCAAACTCATTATAAGGCTGTACCGTGTCCTTGAGTCCTCCCGTCTCCCTGACGATCGGCACCGTGCCGTAGCGCAGAGCCATCAGCTGGCTCAGCCCGCAAGGCTCGAACAGCGAAGGCATCAGAAAAGCGTCGCAGGAAGCGTAGATCTTGTGGGACAATGCGTCTGAATAGTAGATATTGGCGGACACCTTGTCGCCGTACTTCCAGTCAAAATGCCGGAACATATTCTCATAGCGCTCCTCGCCCGTTCCAAGCACCACCAGCTGGATATCATCCTGACAGAGTTCATCCATCACATAGGCGATCAGATCCAGTCCCTTCTGATCCGTCAGACGGGACACCAGCCCGATCATCATCTTGCGGTCATCCTGACGAAGTCCCAGCTCTTCCTGCAGGGCGCGTTTGTTCTTGACTTTCTCCTTGCGGAAATTCACCGCATTGTAGGTCTTTACGATATTTTTATCCGTCTCGGGATTGAAATCGCCGTAGTCAATGCCGTTGACGATTCCCCGCAGGTCGCCGCTCCGCGCGCGCAGCAGTCCGTCCAGTCCTTCGCCGTAGAACGTCGTCTTAATCTCCTCCGCGTAGGTCTCGCTCACCGTGGTCACCGCATCTGCAAAAACGATGCCGCCCTTGAGCAGGTTGGCGTCCTTGTAGGCCTCCAGCTTATCCGGCGTAAAATAGTGGGCGGGCAGCCCTGTGATGTTCCGCACGGTCTGAGGATCCCATTTCCCTTGGAATTTCAAATTGTGGATGGTGATAACGGATTTCATCCCTCGGAAGAAGTCTCCGTCGCGGAAGCGCTCTTTCAGATATACCGGGACAAGCCCCGTCTGCCAGTCATGGCAATGCACCACATCCGGCCGGAAATCAATCACCGGAAGCGCGGACAGAACCGCTTTGGAGAAGAACGCATACTTCTCGATCTCCCAGAGCGTGTCGTCCCCGTAGGGCTTAAATCCGCCGAAGTAATTCTCGTTGTCAATAAAGTAATAGTGTACGCCGTCCACCACGGACTCCATGATCCCCACATACACGTTCTTCCAGTTAAAATCCATATAAAAGTGCGTTACATACTGTAATTTATCCTTCATCTCCTGCTTCATGCAGGTATATCTGGGAATAAACACACGCACGTCAAAGTATTCCCGATCGATACACTTGGGCAGAGAACCTACAACATCTGCAAGGCCGCCGGTCTTGATGAAAGGAACACCCTCTGATGCCACAAACAGAATTTTTTTCATTTGAAACCCTCCCAAATATGATATTTAGATTATACACTATTTTCTGTCGTGGGAAAAGAGTTTTTTCATATATTTGCCGGATTATTTGCCGGATATTTCCGCTCCCTTTTCCTGCGTCCGCCGTCCGGCGGCTCAAGCCCGATAGGAGAGGCGGATGCGGTCTGCGATTAGGGCGATAAACTCCGAGTTGGTCGGTTTCCCCTTTCCCGTGTCCACCGTATAGCCGAACAAAGCGTCCAGCGTCTCCATGCGTCCCCTGCTCCACGCCACCTCAATGGCATGGCGGATGGCGCGCTCCACGCGGCTGGAGGTCGTCTGAAACCGCTTTGCGATGGTGGGATACAGAATCTTGGTGATGGAACTGATCATGGACGGATCCTCCACCGACATCATGATCGCTTCCCGCAGATACTGATAGCCCTTGATATGCGCCGGGACGCCGATCTCGTGTATCATGTCCGTCACGTCCTGCTCCAGATCCCGCGCCGCTTTCGAGGATGCGGGCTGTACGGCGTGTTCCCCCGTCTGGCCGCCTTTTACGGAGGGTACCGTGATCATAATCTGAAACTCCCGGTTGGCCTGCATCAAGTCTCCCAAAATCTTGTATACTTTTTCATTATCCTTTGCAGTCGTAATGTTTAATTGTTCCATACGATCCTCCATTCTTGCCCGTCCTCCGGATGGGGTGCGGACACAAATTCTGTCTGCGGACATTTTCGTTTCCCGGTTCCGCCCTGAGCCTGAAATACACAATTTGTACCAAACCATTATAAAATAAGATGCTTTCTGACATCAACTCCAACCCATCGCACGAACTGCCCTTTTCAACCAGAATCAGACCTTCCCTCCCGTATTTTTGCAGCATTCTCAAATCTCCTCATTGCCTCAAGTCGAATTTTGTTGTATACTGAATGTCGTCTTCGGGATCCCTTTGAATGGAATACGAATCTGAATAGGCGATTGCGAAACGCTTCCGTTTGCAAAGAGTCATTGTGCAAATTGCATATTCAACGCAGACATGCTTTCGCTCCCACCTCACCGCAACGGTACATAAGACGTTAAAGGACAACGTCTAAGTACCGGCGGTTCGCCAGGGTCTGCTTATGAATATACAATCTGCACAATTTGGATTCCAGAAGATATCGTTTCGCAATTACCTATACGAATCTGAAGATAGAAAGGATCAAGACCATGACCAAACAGGAAATCAGTGAAATCAAACGGCTCCTCACCATCAAAAATTGTTCCATCACACGCATCTGCGGCTGCTATGTAGACGGTGAGAAAAATAAAAAGACGGAATTAAAACAGGCCTTTCTGGCCCTTCCGGAAGAAGAAATGTTCAAATATTTTGAGCTTCTGCGCAAGTGTCTCTCCGGGACGCCGGGCAAGAATCTGCTGAACCTCGATTTCCCCCTGCGGGCGGAGGAAGCGGGCGGCACGCAGGAGTTTCTGCTGCGCCTGCGGGACAGCAAGTTGAAGGACGACGCGCTTCTGGAAGCCTTCTATGACAAAATGATCGAGACCTATGAATATGTGGGCAATTACCTGATCCTTCTGATTCATGACGTCTACGACGTCCCCGGCAGGACGCTGGACGGTTTGGATCTGGAGGACGCTTCCGACGAGGTCTATGAGTACATCCTCTGCGCCATCTGTCCCGTGGATCTCTCCAAGCCCGGACTGTCCTATAACGCCGTGGAAAATGTGTTTCAGAATCGTGTGCGGGACTGGGTGGTGGGAATGCCCGAGACCGGTTTTCTCTTCCCCGCCTTCAATGACCGCGGAAGCGACATCCATGCGGCGCTCTATTATTCCAAGGACGCCGAGGAATTAAAGGAGCAGTTTCTGGATCAGTTTCTGGGATGCCCGGTTCCCATGTCCGCGGGCATCCAAAAAGAGACCTTCCAGACCCTTATCGAAGAAACGCTGGGCGAGTCCTGCGGACTGGAAATGGTGAAGAATATCCATGAAAAGCTTCAAGAAATGGTGGAGGAACACAAGGAAGAACCCGCCCCTCTGACGCTGGATAAAAACGAGGTAAAAACCCTGCTGGCGGGCAGCGGAGTTGCAAACGAAAAGCTTGCAGAATTTGACAGCTATTACGATGCCGCCGCCGGAGAACGAACCACACTTTACGCCAATAATGTGTTCAATACCCGCTCCTTTGACGTGAAGACGCCGGACGTGGTGGTCAAAGTGAGTCCTGACCGCACGGACCTGATCGAGACCCGTCGGATCGACGGCCGCGACTGTCTGGTCATCCGGCTAGACGGGAGCGTGGAAGTCAACGGCATCACGGTACGCGCCGAAGACACGGATGCGCCTTGACCGCCCGCCATCCTTTCATAAAAGTCCTAATAATAGACGTTTGCGAAACGATATTTTGGGAACCCGAATTGTGCAGATTGTATATTCATAAGCAGACCCTAGCGAACCACCGGCACACAACGTAACTTCGTTACGATTGATGCTGTATTTTAGCATCTTATGTGCCGTTGCGGTGAAGGTTGGACGTCTGCGTTGAATGTGCAATTTGCACAATGACTCTTTGCAAATTAGAGCGTTTCGCAAATGTCTAGTCCTAATAAGCGGATCTGGACATCCCCTCCAAAGCCGCCATTCCGCCGCCCAGAAACATCATGAACACCATCAAGATCGCTACAATGATGAACACGCAGAAATAGGAACGGGCGAAATTTCTCAGATTGACATTTCGGGTTCCGCCCAGCGAAAAAACAATCAGCAGAATGAAGCCTACGCAGGGAATCGAAAACAGGATCTCATATCCAAGATAGCCCCACATACTGATCGGACGATATTCCTCCGGAATGTTATTGTTAAAATCAGCCATATCTTTACCCTCCTCATCATGAGTATATTATTATTTCGTTAATTATAACACAGTAATGTGAGCCACACAAGAAAAAACTTGCAAAATCGGCAAAACATCCCTAAATCTGCACACATAAATCACAATTGTGGCGATTCCTGCCGCCGCTCCCAGCAAAAGCGCCGCGCGCGGCTTCTTTCCCAAACCGTATCTGACCGCGCACAAGTACAAAAGCAGCGGCGCCCAAATATAAATGGCGGGATTCATCCGGAAAGCGGCTGCAAAACGGCCGGACAGCAGCAAAATTCCCGCCCGGGTAAGGCCGCACGCAGGACAGGGCTTCCCCGCAAGTATCCGCCCGGGGCATACGGTTCCAAAGAGCCGCCATGCCAATGCCATGTAGCAGACAATCGCCAATAGCGCTGTGAAATTGTGCCGGATATCGTCCCAAATCCGCCCTAGGACGCTCCGCAGATAAGCAGCGACGTTCATAACGCCTCCCGTCAAAAAGAACCAAACAGCCTTTCCGGCGCGGCGGTTCGACCGCTGCCGTTTTGCTGTTTGGTTCCGTTTTATCATTTCGCTCCGGACACCGGACAGAGCATTCTGCCCGCCCCGGTCTTAGTATTTGCCAAATCCGTCGTCAAAGGAAATGATCTGCTCGCTGGCACTCATACTGGAGGAAGATCCCTTATATGCCATACTCGAGCTGCCGTTGCCCAGATTGTAGATGGAAAGCATCTCGCGCATTCTGGAAGCCTGATTGGACAGTTCTTCGCTGGCGGACGCACACTCCTCGCTGGTAGCGGAGTTGGTCTGCACCACCTGAGACACCTGCGTGATGGCCTGCTCCACCTGAGCAACTGCGGTTGCCTGATAGTTGGAGGACTCTGCGATACCGTTGATGATCATCTCGCTGTCCTGAACCACCTTGGTGATTTCCTCCATTGCCTTGGACGTATCGTCCACGATCTTGGAACCGGCAGCCACTTTCTCGATGGAATCCTCGATCAGCTCGGCGGTCTCTGCGGACGCTGCGGCGCTCTTTGCCGCAAGGCTTCTTACTTCCTCTGCCACAACGGCGAATCCCTTGCCGGCCTCGCCCGCTCTCGCTGCCTCTACGGCCGCGTTCAGTGCAAGAATATTGGTCTGGAATGCAATGTCGTCGATGGTCTTGATAATCTTGGAAATGCTCTCGGAGGACTTGTTGATATCCTGCATGGATTTCATCATTTCCCTCATCTGCGCGTTACCCTGTTTTACATCATCCATTGCGCTGACAACCAGACGGGCTGCCTGATTGGCCTGCTCTGCGTTCTGTTTGGTCTTCTCGGCGATCTCGTTGATGGATGCGGTGATCTCCTCGATGGCGCTCGCCTGCTCGGTGGAACCCTGCGCCAATGCCTGACTCGCGCTGGCCACCTGAGAGGAACTTACGGTCACATGGGAACCTGCGTCGCTGATGTTGGACAAGGTATGCAGATTGTCTTCCACCAGTTTCTTTAAGGAATTGCCCAGCAGATCTTCCGGAGACTTGGGAACCACATTGACGGTCAGGTTGCCGTTTGACACTTCCTCGGCAATCTTGGACTGGTATTTAATATTTTCAATTACTTCCGTATATTTATCTACCAGTTCACCAAACTCATCGTCATGATATTTCACCAGCTCAATGTTCACCCGACCCATGGCAATATCGCTGGCTGCACGCGAAAGCTGTGAAACGGATTTGTTGATAATCTTAATCAACGAAACTGCAATTAAAACAGTAACGATAACAGAAAACACAATCATTCCAAAGCTGACAATATTTGAAATATTAGCCGTTTTGTTGATCAGCTCCATGTCGTCTGTCTTGACTGCGGTAAGAGCATCCGTAAGCACTTTCGCCTTCGTTTCATCTGCTCCGATTTGCTGCAAGGTATCTTGAACCGTTGTAAACTCATCCGCCTGCATATCCGTAATGGCATTTGTGATCCTGCGCACGGAATACATCCCTACCACCACGTTGATGATCGTGAGTATAATCGGGATCGCAAAGCCAATAATCATTTTTGTTTTCATCTTCATGTTTTTCATTTTTTCCTACCTCTCATTCCTCTTCAATAATCATTTCGTTTGCCTGTTCCATAACCGATAAATCTTCGTCGTTCAACAATTTATCGGGATCCAGCAGAAGTTTGACGGAATCCCCAACTTTGCCGATGCCATACACATACTTGTTCTGCACCTTGTCGGTACGTCCGATCGAAGGCGGCGGCAGTATGTTCTCTTCTTTGATCTCCACTACCTCCGCGATCTTCTCCACGATCAGCCCTACCATCATGGTTTTTACATTGATGACTATAATACAGGTTCTGTCATTATACTCAAACGGCTCCTGCTTGAACCGCAGCCTGACATCCACAACGGGAATGACCTTTCCGCGCAGATTAATCAGCCCTCTGATATAATTTTCCGTCTCCGGAATCGCCGTGATGGCTTGGAGCTGTATAATCTCATTCACATACTGAATGCCCAGACCGAAATACTCGTTTCCGGACTTGAAAGTCATATACTTGCCCTTCTGCGCATCGCGTTCCGACGAAACATCCTGACTGTCATCAGCTTGCCTCTTCAATTCGCTTCCTGCCTCCATATGCTTACCGTCCCTTTCTTTATTCTATTAATCCACCGGCATCCAATATCAAGGCGATGCTGCCGTCTCCGAGCTGCGTACAGCCCGAGAGTCCTTTCACCTTCTTGATATAAGATGGGATAGGTTTTACAACAATTTCCTGTTCCCCGATCAGTTTATCCACAAGCAGGCAGACTTTCTTTCCTTCCACCTCCAGAATCAGCATCACGCCGTTCTCCACAGATTCCTGATAGTGATGCAGGCCGTACCACTTGCCCAGCCGGAGTACCGGATAACACTCTCCCCGTATCATAATATATTCATCCCCGTTGGGTTCATGAATCATCATATCTTCCCTTACGCGGACAAATTCCTGAATCGCACCCGTCTCCATGACAAATGCCGAGTTGCCGGTCTCCATGACGATGCCGTCGATGATCGCCAGCGTCAGCGGAATCTTTAAGCTCATGGTGCTGCCGAATCCCGGCGTACTCTCAATCTCCAACGCGCCTCCGATCGCCTGAATGTTCCGCACTACCACATCCATGCCCACGCCTCGTCCGGAGTATTCCGTGATCTGCTCGTTGGTGGAAAATCCCGGCAGGGTGATGAACTGGTAAACTTCCTTGTCCGTGTAGGCGGAATCCGGTTTGCCATCTTCCAACAGCCCCTGCTTTTTCGCCTTGGCCATGATCTTATCCCGGTCAAGCCCTGAGCCGTCGTCCTGCACGCTGATCCACACCTTGCCGGCCTCGGTCTTGGCAGAAAGAATTACCTTGCCCTTCTCGGGTTTTCCGGCCTCTATACGTTCTTCCTTGCTCTCGATTCCGTGATCCACCGCATTTCTCACGATGTGCATCAGCGGGTCGGAGATATGCTCGATAATGTTCTTATCTACCTCCGTGTTCTCGCCGATCATCTCGAAGTCAATGTCCTTGCCCATCTTCCGGGACACGTCGAACACAATACGGTTCATCTTCTGGAATGTATTGGTCAGAGGCACCATCCGCATGGACATGATCACATCCTGCAGATCGGTAGAAATCTTGGACAGCTGCGACGCCGCCTTGTTGAAGTTGTCAAGATTCAGCCCCGGCACCTTCAAATCGGAGTTCTGAAGCACCACGGACTCCGAGATGACCAGCTCTCCGATCAGCTCCATCAGCTGATCCATCTTCTTGACATTGACGCTGATGAAAGAAGCCTTCTCGCTTTTCGCCTTGTCTTTTGCCAGCGTCTTCGGCTTGCCGGGCTCCTTGGACTTGATGACGAAATCACCGGGCGCCATCTGCGGCTTTGCGGGCGGCGGGGGCGCTTCGCTCCCCTCCTCTTTATTCCCTTCCTCCGCTTTCGTCTGCGCCTTATCCTCAATCTCCTCCACGCTGGATTCCAGATCAATCTCTACGCTTTGACCGGCAAAGTCAAAGCCCTGTAGAAATTCCTCCGCCTGACACTCAAAGATATCCACCTGCTTGATGTCATATCCCGTGCCGATGACTTGTCTAAGATCATCCTCCGTACACTGCGCCTGCAGCAGGATGCGGAATCCTTCCCTGAGAATCACCTCGGAACATCCCTCGTCGGAGAGGATATCCTCCGGCGAATAGAGCAGATCTTCCGCAAGCTCTTTCAGCGCGTACACCGTCTTGTAGGCATGAATATTGGCCATCTCCGTGTCCGGAAAGAACGTGAGGTAAATCTTGAAAAAATGACTGGCGCTCGTAGCCACCGGAGCAATATAAAAATGTTTAGGCTCCTCGTGTACGTTCTGGGGGATCAGTTCCTCCTCTCCCTCTCCGGACGCGCCGCTCTTGATTTTCTCCAAGAAGACGTCAATCCGTTTGATAATGTCGGTTGCATCCCCATCCGCAGGACTGCCGTTTCGGATCTTATCCAGCTCGTTTGTGATAAAGTCCTCAACCTCCAGTACATGCTCCACCAATTCCAGATGGGGTACATTCTCGGGATGGGATTCCCGCAGATAATAGAAAACGTCCTCCAGCTTGTGCGATATGGCGGTTATGTTGTCGAACATCATAATGCCGGATGAACCTTTGATGGTGTGCATGGTTCGGAAGATCTCATTGATGCTGTCTTCGTCAAAACACTCTGCGTCCTTCTGGTCCAGAACCGTCTCCTGAAGCTGCTCCAGAAGCTGTTCATTCTCAAACAGATAGATGTCCAACATTCCTTCTGTGTTAAATTCTTCAGCCATTTTCTTCTCCTTCCCCGTATATTTTTGAAAGCCTCTGCAGTCCGCTAAATCAGATTCAGCTTCTTCAGCGCCTGTTCAAACCTTTCCTGATTGATCGGCTTTCCCGAATATACGGTACAGCCAAGCTCAAATGCCATCTTGACATTCTGCTCGTCGTTGAGAGCCGTGGTCATAATCACCTGCACCGCCTTGTCCGTCGGAATGCATCTCTCTTTCTCCAAATTCCGGATGGCCTGCAATGCCTGATAGCCGTCCATGACGGGCATCATGATGTCCAGACAGATCAAGTCATACGGCTCGCCGTCTTCCAAGGCCATCATAAAGGCGTCCACGGCTTCCATCCCATCCACAGTCACATCACATTCGCCGTACTTTGACAGGAAATTCACCATGAACTTTCTTGTCGCAAAATCGTCCTCTGCCAGTAAAATCTTCATGTCCTCTCTCCTTTACATTTTATTCAGCAATGAATAGGTTCTCTTGGGAATATCGGACAGTTTCTCCTGATATTCCACCGCCCCCATGTCATAGGCCACCTTCGGCATCCCATAGACCACGCAGGTCGATTCGTCCTGCCCTATGGTTCTTGCGCCCGCCTGTCTCATGGCGAGCAGTCCCTTGGCTCCGTCGCCGCCCATTCCGGTCAGGATAATTCCGATAGCGTCCTTCCCTGCCATCTTGGCGACGGAATGAAAGAGTACATCCACGGACGGACAATGCCCGTTTACCCGCTCTCCCTTTCTGCACTCCACCTGATAAACGCCGTTTACTTTCACCAAATGCATATGCATGTCTCCGCCCGGTGCAATCAGCATATGACCCGGCATCACCCGGTCTCCGGTCTGCGCTTCCTTTACCTGAATCCGGCACTGATCGTTCAGCCTCTTGGCATACATCTGGGTAAACCCGGGCGGCATGTGCTGCACCACCACGATGCCGGGAATATCCGTTCCGAATTCTTTCACCACCGCGAAGATTGCCTCCGTCCCTCCGGTGGAGGCGCCGATGGCCACCAGCAGATTCTTGCCCTTGACTGGCGCAAACTGATTCTCCTGCGCCATCACCACTTTTTTAATATTGCCGATTTTTGCCGTGGAAGCAATTTTAATCTTCACCAGAAGCTCATTCTTGATGAAATCTTCCAGCTGGGCGCGGCTCGACACGGCCGGCTTCGCCACGAAATCCACCGCTCCCGCGCTGAGTGCGTCGAACACCTTGTCGCTCAAAGAACTGATCACCACCACCGGAAGCGGATACTGGGGCATCAGCTTGCGCAGAAACTCAATTCCGCTCATCCGCGGCAGCTCCACGTCCAGCGTCATAACATCCGGCTTGCACTTGATGATCGCATCCCGGGCCTCATAGGGATCCCGGGCGGTTCCCACCACTTGTATCGCAGGATCTTTGTTCAAATTCTGTACCAGAAGTTCCCTGAACACGATGGAATCTTCCACAATCAAAACCCTGATTGGCTGCATAATTCTCTCCTACCCTTCCCTTTTTCTGAATATCGACGGTTGGATAATTTCAAACGGCGTATAACTCCGGTCAAGCGTCTCGGTTGTGCCGATAAAGAAATATCCTCCCGGCTCCAGAACGTCATAGACTCTCTGCGTCAGATCACGTTTGGTCTCCTCATTAAAATATATCATAACATTCCGCAAAAATATAGTATGTAATTTCTTTTTGAACGGCAACGGATCCATCAGGTTTAATTTTCGGAAGATAACCTCCTGCTTCAGCTCCTCCTTCACCTGATACTGACCGCCCGCAGTCCGCTTGAAAAAGCTCCTCTTCCACTGGTCGGGAAGGCTCTGAATCCTGTCCGCGCTGTAAACGCCGGCCATGGCTTGCTGCAGCGCCTTGGTGGAAATATCCGTGGCAAGGACTTTGGTATCCCACTGATTCCTCTCCAGCCCAAAGAACTCTGCCAGCACCATGGCGATCATATACGGCTCTTCGCCCGTGGACGCCGCGCCGCACCAGATCCGCAGATCCTTGCGCCCTGCCTCCTTCTTCCGCAGATAGGGAAGCACAACACTCTTGAAATAGTCAAAATGCTCAAACTCCCTCATAAAATAGGTGTGGTTGGTGGTCAGGTAATTGACAAGGATCTTCTCCTTGCTCCCTGTCGTGTCCCTCTCTACATCGTCCATAAAAGCATGAAAATTCGGGTATCCGTTATGCTTTAAATGATTCTCCAGCCGCCCGTTCACAATGACTTTCTTCTGGCTTAACTCAATGCCGTAGCGCTGTTTCATAAACGTTACAATCCTAAAAAATTCCTCATCCGTTATCACTGTTCTTACCTCCGTCAAAGTCGATCTGCTCTCACTCAGCTTAATTGACGCGATATTTTACAGCATATGTCAACAATGTCGGGATTAAACCTCGTTCCCCTCTCCCTGCACAAAACAGCAAGGGCGTCCTCCCGGTCTCCTCCGCCCGTCAGCGTACAGAACCGGTCCGTCAGCGCAACAATCTGTGCAGCCAGAGGAATCTCGTCCCCTTTAAGCCCCTCCGGATAACCGCTTCCATCCCAATTTTCATGGTGATAGTGGGCTATATCTGCCGATATACTGATAAAATCATTATAATCATCACTTCCGCCAAGATCCTGCAAAAGTTTGGCGCCCACCTTTGTGTGGCTCTGCATCTGCGCCTCCTCCTCGGCAGTCAGAGGCGTCTCCTTCCGCAAAAGCTCTCCCGGCACACCAATGTTGCCGATGTCGAAGAGCGCCGATGATATTTCTATGGTGTCGATATAACTATCGGAAATGATTCCCTCAAACAGGGGGGAAAGCTGCATTGCCTGCGCCAGCGTCCGGCAGTTGCCGCGCAGCCTCTCCCGGTATTCCCGCTCGGCGGGAGAATGACGGGATGCAATATCCGCCAGAGCATACAGGATGTTTTTCTTCTCCTGCTCCATCTGCCGCAGCTGCTCGCTGACGGAAACCTGCAGCCTCCTGTTCATCTCCATTAACTCGCTGGTCATCTCATAGAGCCGCAGATGCACGCCCACCCGAGCCTGCACCTCCTCCGTGATAAAAGGCTTCGTGATATAATCCGCCCCTCCGGCGGCAAAGCCCTTCACGATATCCGAAGAACCGTCGTGAGCCGAGATGAAAATCACGGGAACGCCCGCCATCGCCTTCTTTTTCTTGAGAAGCCCGCACAGCTCATAGCCGTTCATTCCCGGCATCGAGATATCCGTCAGGACAAGCTGCGGCATATGCTCTTTCACAAGCTCCAGCGCGGTCTCCCCGCTGTCGGCCAGAACGGGGCGACACCCCATATCGCGTATGATCTCCTGCAGGATGACCCGGTTGACCTCCACGTCATCCACAATGAGAACCGTCCCTCTCTCCGTGTCTTTCTCCCCGTAGCTCATATGTCCGCCTCCTTTGCCTCAAAGAAAGGCTTTAATTTGTCATACTCAGCCGCCGTCTGGTCATAATTCTCCTTCTGAACCGCCATCTTTAATTTCAAGAGGCTCCTGCTCACTTCCCGCGGCGCTCCCTCTGCAAGCTGGCGGATGGTCTCCATGAACATCTCCGCCTTCTCCCAGTTATCCATCTCCACACACAGAATCAGTTTCGAGAGATTCCGCCGAAGAGCCGCTTGATTCTCCGGACTCAAATACCTCTCCGCAGCTCCGTCGTCCTCCTCTTTCACGGGCGGCGGCACCGCCGTGTGGGGCAGTATCGGCGTCTGCATGGTGATCGTCTGCGGTTCGGCCGCCTGCTCTCTCAAGGGCGCCTCCGCAGCTCCGGTTCCCACCCATATGGAGAAAGAAAAAGTGCTTCCCTTCCCCTTGGCGCTCTCCACATCAATCCGTCCGCCCATCAGCTCCACGAGCTGCTTGCAGATGTTTAAGCCCAACCCCGTACCGCCATATTTTCTGGAGATCGAGGCGTCCACCTGCGAAAAACTCTGGAACAATTTATCCCTGTCTTCCTCGGCGATACCGATTCCCGAGTCGATCACGATGAAAAACAGTTCCACCCGGTCTTTCACCTGCGCTGTCTTGAGTACCTCCACCGTCACCTTGCCCGCGGCGGTGAATTTCAGGGCGTTGGACAGAAGATTATTGAGAACCTGCTTGATCCTCAGTTCGTCTCCCACCACATACTCCGGTATCTGCGGGGATACCGTCATGAAAAATTCCAGCCCCTTCTCCGTGATCTTATTGATATGGCTGGCCTTCACATGATCCAGCATATCCCGGAAGTGGAACCTGCGCGGCTCCAGCGTAAACTTGCCCGCCTCCAGCTTAGAGAAGTCCAGAATATTGTTGATAATCTTATGCATATCCTCGCAGCACCGCTCTATGATGCGCAGAGGCCTCTGCAGCTGTGCGTCCGTCTCCTTCTCTAGCAGATCCCGCACATTTCCAAGCACACCGTTGACCGGAGTCCGAAGCTCGTGAGTCACGTTCGCCACGAACTCCGACTTCACCTTCATCGCTTCCTGCGCTTCCTGCCTAACCTTCTCGATCTCCCTGTTCAGATATTCTTTCTCCAGCGTATCCGCAATCATGCAGACATACTTATCCGGACAGGCACTGCTTTGCATAATCCGCACTTCTGCCGGAAAGCAGGTGCGGTTCTGCCGATAGGCCACAAGGTTAGCGGTATCATAACCAAATTGATACGCCGTCTCGAAGCCCTCCTCCGTCGTCTTGAATTCATTCGGAAAAATATCGCCGATATGCACGCCGCATAATTTTTCCGCATATTGCAGTTTCGTCTCCGCAGAAGCATTCGCATATGAGATCACGCCTTTTTCGTCAAATATGAGAATCATTTCCAGCGCATCCTGCGCAGGGAAAATATCGCATATTTCCTGCTCCATAAAATCCCTCCCAGACGAAAGCAAAGAGGCTGCAAAAGGAAATTATCTTTTTGCCGCCTGCTTTTCATACACTATCATGCAAATGTGAACATCTTAATTACTTCCACAATATTGAAGAAGTCTTCTTTCGCAAGCCCAAAACATTCCAGTACATCCGGCGAAAACTGTCCGCATTCGCCTTTCATAATCATATCATACGCCATGTTGTTGGCATATGGACTCTTATATACTCTAGGACTTACCAAAGCATCATAGACATCCGCAATAGCGACAATCTGAGCACTGATCGGAATCTGGTCTCCCACCAGATGATCCGGATATCCTCCGCCGTCCCATCTCTCATGGTGCCATCGGCAGATCTCGTAACAATATCGGTAGAACTCATCCTTCTGCTGCTCGTCCTTGCAGAACTTCTCAAGGATGTCACAGCCGATTGTGGTATGCGTCTTCATGACTTCAAATTCCTCCGGCGTCAGACGTGCCGGACCAGGCTTTAACAAAATCGCATCCGGAATTCCGATCTTGCCGATATCGTGCAGGGCCGCCGCCCTCGAAATCTCATCCACCTGATGTTCCGTCAACCCGTATTGCGGGAAATACTTCACCAGATACTTGAGCATAATCCGGGTAAAATATTTGATCCGCCTGATATGTTCTCCCGTCTCCAGACTTCTGAACTCCACTACCGAGCTGAGCGCATCGATCATAAATTCATTGCCTTCACGGATTTTCTTCTCCTGCGCGCGGATGGCCTGCTCCTGCTCCTTCAGGCGTTTCTCCATCTCGTGCTGGCTCTGATAGAGCTTGATAATATTGTGCGCTCTGCGCTTCACGATATGCGGATAAAAAGGCTTGTGCATCACATCCGCTATACCGTATGAATATGCCTGTTCCTCACTGTCCTGAACCGCCTCGGCCGTAATCATGATCACGGGGATTTGATCCAGATACTGATGCTCATGCATATATTCCAGAAAACCGAAACCGTCCATGACGGGCATCACCACATCAAGCAGAATCAAGATGATGCCTTTGTTATTCTCCAGCTGTCCGATGGCCTCCTGCCCGTTGGCAGCCTCCAGAATATCATACTCCTTCAAAAAGATTCCGCCCAGTATCACGCGGTTCACTTCATCGTCGTCAACAATCAAAATCTTTGGCTTTTCCATATCTCTCCTACACCTTCTGCTATCCTTTTACGGATCCTGTGTCTTTCTATTAAAAAGTTACCATTTTTTCATATGAATGTCAAACAGTTTCTATGTCACTTGCAACATTTATCGACATGCTACTGTTTGTTTTCTTCCAATATTTTCACAAAGAGCCGATTTACCTCGCCGAGCTGTTCGGCATACTCTTCAATCTGCTCCCCATTCACCTCCTCGGCGGGCTTATTCTTCAAAGCGTCCGATATTTTCGCCGCCGCGGCGCTCACCGGATCCAGCCCAAGATTGGCGGCAACGCCCTTGAGCGTATGCGCGCTGTTAAAAACCGCCGGATAATCTTTGTTGGAAAGATTTTCCCTGATCGCTTCATAGCTTGTGTCATCCAGAAACCTCATAAGGAATTTCAAATACAGCGCTTCATTCCCCATAAACCGCTGTATTGTTCCCTTCACATCGGCGCCGTTGTCCTCAAGCTGCTTTCTGAATTTTTCGTCCATTCCTCTTGTCCTCTTTTCTATGGCTTGTTCAAAATAACTGCGGCCGTTCAGAACCAAAGCCGGAAACGCTGTCTGATTCTGAACAGTCATAATTATTATAAAGGAAATTTCTACATTTGTCCACCGGAAAAAAAGCCCTAAAATCAGGTTCTGGAATCAGATCCTGAAATCAAGTTTAAAAAACGGAATCATGTAAATACATATACTGCAAATATATTCCCGAAAATTATTGGCAAACAATAGAATTCACGCTTTGCGAGAATTCTATTGTTATGAATTATAAGGGGCTGTCGCTTTAAATTAGCGCGACAGCCCCTGCTTCCCCGTCTTCCCTATATTCCGCGAGAACCTTCTCAAATCTCGGCTGATTATACAACTCCAAATGATAAAATATTTTTGCATATGCCCAAATGTCATAGTGATAACACTCTCGCCGCTTAAAGCTACACCTATGATGCGTCCTGCACAGCGCGTTCAGTAAATTCAGCTGATATTCCTGCGTGTCGCAAATATTCTCATCAACAGCTGGCATCACCATATCGAAATGCTCCTTGAGGTAAACTTTCATCCGCTCTTTTTTATCAGAAGGAACGTCTACCTCCTTGCCCCAATTATATATCATATAAAATTTGATTACATTCAGTCCCACATGCAGGGCAAACAAACTGTTTGCCCTTGGCGCCCCGGAGCCATCCACGCAGACAATCGGCTGAAGTTCAATGACCGCTCCGCAAATGCAGGATGCCAGTTTATGCCTGTCCAGTCTCGGATTAGACATATGCTGATTTGCACTATCTCTATACTCCTCGAATTTTTTACCCAGATCATAGAAAACCTTTTGATCACGCACACAATAGCCGGGGAGTCTATCGCATATTGATTGCAACAATTCGCCAATAATGTAATCAAAGAATAGCTTATATGTGTTTGATGGACATGTCCTTTTCATTTGTATCCTTCTCCTTAGTCAAATGAAAAGAATTCTTCCGTTCCATCAGCATACCGAAATTTGTGCCGGGGTACCGTACCGCCGCCGCAAAACTCTAATACCATTCCAAAATCATAATCGTCGTTATGATTTTGACAGTCCCTCGCTTGATTCTCATCCAAGGACGCCAATGCGTTTAACATGTTTTCTGCCGCCAGCATAGTTTTCCCTCCAGTTTCCCACACTTTCCAGAATAAATTTCATTATTCGAATGGATCTTGCTATTTTATGCTTATGCACCATTCACAAATATGTGCAGTTTTTCCATAATCTTTTTGATACTAGGTTCTTCTCAGTATTAATATAATACTATAAAACCATAAACCCGTCAAGCGGTTTTAGGATGAATGCTATTATCCGATCGTCAAAGACCGCATCAAGCCTCTATGAACGATACATTCATGATCTTCGATAAATGTCTCGCGGGGGTTTCTGTACTTGAATACAGTATACTCTTTCGATTCTTTGGGACGATGCTGCCCTATATATCCATCATTAAACATCTTTTTTAATAGCTCTACTGCATCCACTCCTACAAATTCCTTGTGTTTATCACATTCCTGCTTAAACGTCTTCACATCAAAGAACTGCTGCCCGATCCTTGACAATACGGTTGGTAAAATCGTCACGACCGCATCTGGAAAGAACCCCGTCAACTCATCTTGCATAGCGCTCACAAAATAGTCATTAGAATATTTGTACAAAATTGTTTGAATCATGTTCTCACTAATTCTGGAGCCGTTCACAAATACTTTCTGTGCCTCCAGCATTAATTGCAAGATATCTCTCGGACGATAAATAATATTATCCAGCACATACTCCAAAGAAGATTTTGAATCAACAACCGGTTGAAAAATCTGATTCCATATACTCATGAAATCTTCCTCTTCCTCCCATACATTATCAAATCTCTTTTTCACCAGCTGGATCAGTCTGGACGAGGCAGCCTCGCTGATATCCTCAATTCTCCAATCCAGTTCAATCTTTGAATCCCGCAGAATTTTTGTAATATTGGGATCCCTACAGATAGTCAAAATATCCGATCTGATAAATATGATGATTTTTAAGAAAAAAGTTCCCTTTCTGAAAAAAGAATTAATTTCGTCACAAGCCCGTATTAATCCGGTGAGTACCTTGGGTTCAAAATTGTCCACACTCAAAATATCGTCCAATCCGTCCACCAGCAGATAATGTTTGGACGATCCAAAATACAAATTTTTAATACATTTTCTGACGGCCAGATAAATCTCTTCCGTTCCCTGCAATACTTTCTCATGTTCTTTTCTGCTGTCTCTGCCAAAGAAACTTTTTAGATTAAAAGAAGTATTCGTTTCAACCAGCTTTGTCACCGTTCGCGCAATGTCATCTGTTTCCAGCAACCCGTTTACGCGAAGCGCTTCCACTAATGTATTGAAAAAATCATTGGAAACATGCACCTGCTTCTCGTTAATCAGTTTAATCGCCTCAATCATCAAGATACACTTCCAAAATGATATATACGGATTGCCGCCCAGACTCTGATACGTTTGCAACTGTTCAAACGTTATATTATTAAAATTATTTAACGTTTTCTTTGCGGTATAAATATCCCGTTTTCCTTCGAGCAGGCTTATCTTCGCACTATACGCAGTCTTCCCGTCGCCTTTCCTTCCGCTCACAATATATTTGTCACCGTCTAACAGTTCACCGATATTATTGTCCGGATCAAAAAAGGAATCAATAAACAGTTCCGGATTTCTTTCCGCCTCCTTTTCTGAATCAGCCTGCCCTAAAAATACCTCTTTGAAATTGCCCATAAAGATTTCCCTCCGTATTTCAATTCTCCCCTTATGTATAAGCGCTCATCTTCCCTTTAGGCGTTCGGGCATCATTTCATACCTCCAACTCAGCAATCACTACTTCTTCCCTTGTATTTTCCGAAATAATTACCCGATCGCCCTTCTTCCTCCCTAATAGCACTTTCGCTAATGGCGTCTGTTTCGAAATACAGAAAATGTTTTCCCCATCCACCACGATTTCCATGCCGCCAATATAATTAACAATATAGTAAACTTCTCTTCCTCCATACGCGTCTAATAACGTTACAACCGACTCTATAGAAACGGTGCTTTTGCTATCTGCCCGTTGTATTTCTCTTATCTGGTATTCGAGATACTGCCGATCCTCCTCAACGACTATGCTATCGCCTACTCCTGCCCCCACAAAAGCTCCTATATATTTATCTGGAATTCTTGCTTCGCCCGTCGTCAAAAGAGCAAATTTATCTGTTCGTTGATATTCCTTATTTACAATTAAATCTGCATAAACAATGTCAGACATATTGGCAAATCGCTTATCTTCCCGCAGACTATTTATATATTGTTCCAGTTCCTTTACTTCTCTTAAACATCCATCGGCCAGCCAAGCTGTTTCTGTTTTGGAAGAGTCGTATCTGGTAACCATTCTCCCCTCTGCCTCAATCGTATCATTTTTAGCCACCTCATAGCTAGCCTTAGCCTTTTCCAATTTCCTTTCGATAGCTTGTATATAGGCTTCTTTCAGTTTCGTTTTGTCAAACATATCTATTCCTCTTTCTATTCTTCCATTATAAAGTGTGTACGCTCCTCATGAAGTTCTTTTTGATATAATTCATGCATCCACAGATGTTTTAAATCATCCACCAGTACATTCCCTATGATTTGGTCTTGCAAATGATAGGATATCTTAACGTCAGCATTTGGAAAAATCACAAAATACGCTGCTTCTATATTATCTCTCCCACTTATAGAAAGCAATACATCTTTACCTTCCATATATTTGCGCATATCTTGTGCTGCTTGCTTAAAATCATCATCTGCAATAGAAAATTTTCCGTTAAATTCTTTTGCATTCCCTCTCAGGGGAACAAACTGAAATAATTTCCATCGATCAACAGAGTAATGTGTGATAATGTCAGCAATTTCAAAAATAGACTGAAAATTAATACAACTGACTAATGTATTGATTTTAATTCTACACTTTCTTCTTTTATAATGCAATGCATATTCCAAAACTTCTATTACACGATTAAAATGATTTGAATTCCTAGTCATTTCACTTTGAATGTTTTCTGTTGCTCCATCCAACGATAATGTCAACCAGTCCAAGTTTTCAAGGCAAAAATCACGCACCTTACCTTCCAATAAGATGGCATTTGTTGTTAAAGACACAATAAGTCCTTGGTTTTTAGCATATTCTATTAAGGTTTTAATTTCTGGAAGCAGCAACGGTTCGCCACCAGCAAATGTCAATTTTTGAATTCCTGATAACGCCACTTTATCAATCACTTTTTTTCTGTCTTCAAAATCTAAATCCAAAGACACCTGATCCCTATAACAAAACTCGCAATTATCATTGCACCGCCTTGTTATATTCCAACAAACAGAATTTGGCATTTTCATTGCATTTTCCCCTGACGTTTTAAATATTTTAAATAATCTGTATGCGAATCGATAAGCATTTTAGCAATATAATCTTCACAAAATTCTTCTGTCGCTTCTTTCCGATTCTGCATATTATATTGTTCAACCGTACTCTTAATAATTTTCTTCATTTGAATTAATGTCAATGGTTTCGCAGGAAGCTTCACCGCAATTCGTTCCTGTGAACACTCAGTATAAGGATGAATTTTTTGTATTTCACATACATATGCTGCGTCAAAATGTCTTAAATGACGCTTTTCGTGATAGCACTTTGCACTACCATCTTCTACAAACAGATAATTATAATGTGGTGGGCGACAGATTGTAAACTGGGCAGAAAATTCACCCGAATAATGATTATAGCTCGAATATAAATCAATGGGCCATACATCCAATCCAGCCTCTACCTTTGCTTTCATAATTGCTGTTACCTCAGGAGAATCCTCATCCACAAATGCATGTCCTCCAGGAAACATGAATCGCCCGCCTTTAGAGTATGCTGAATTACAAACAAGATACGTCGTAATCACATTTTCTTCTTTATCGTATATAAAAGGAATACATGTACCCGTCAATGCGGTAGACGACCCGTTAAAAACTGGCAGTACTCCCTTAAATACATCTATTGTACCTTGCGTTAATTTCTTTATTTCTTTGTTTAGCCTTTCAATTTGAGCATTCTTTTCCCTAAGTTCTTTTTTCACCTCATCGCCGTCAATCAGTCCATCAATGTCTGCACCATCTATTATTAAGCGATTCTGAATGTGAGAAAATATCTGTATAATGCTACTGCTTATTCCACTAGAATGATTCGCATCATAAGTTGCAAACCACTGACGCTCGACTTGCGATATTAACTTATTATACTTTTTCTGTCCCTTCTCATAATCATTTAAAAGCTTCTTCCGTTTTTGCATATTTATATCTTCTTCATCAGGTTTTGATGATATAAAAACATCAAGTCGCTTGTGAAACCCCTTCTCATTTTCAATATTCTCTTGTACAATACAATAAGATAATATGTTTTTATGCTTAGCATATAAATACTCAAAATGCGTATAAGAAATACTACAATTCCCTGTCTTATTCCGCTTCGCATCACAGCAGCTCTGTACCGGACATTCCACACACCCAAGTCCTTCTCCTATAATACTGCCATAGGTAAATCCTAAAACAAAAATTACAACATCAGCATGATCCAAATTATCTTTCATCACATCTATACTTGTCTGCCCATGGTTCCCGGAAAACCCTTCCATAGCAACCGGAATATGACCGTTCCTCCAAATAAGCTCCCGCAAGATAGTACGTTCTTCGTCCATCATAGCGCCAACAGATGAAACAAATATACGAAGTCTTTTTTTATCCATAATTTTCTCTCCCTGTGCATTCCTCTATTAAATGCATTATCTTTTGTCGGAAACAAATAATATGTCTTTTTATTGATAATATAATACCATAAAATTTTACATAAATCCACATATATTTTGCAAAAAATATCTTTTACGCGTATTTTGACCAAAAACAGGAATATCTCGACTTGATTTTCTCACAATATTCTGGTATATTTAGTACCATTGCATTGGCAAACAACCACACTGATTTCGCTCTACTAAAATAAGGAACCGCCTTTTTGCAACGGTTCCGCCAGCTTTGTCTCGTAAATCGCTAAGGAACGACTCTGCTCTGTTCGGTTCTGTAGACGATTCCCGCTCTAGTCGTAACCAACGCATAGGAACGGTAAGAAGAGTCCCTATTCCTCTAAAATCTCCTGCATCCGCTCAATCACTTCCCTCTCTCCCTCGATCTGCTTCTCCAAACATGCAATCTTCTCCTGTGCTTCTCGTCTCCGCTCCCACGCGGCGGCATATTGCAGCGCTCTGTTCAAGCCCGCAAGCTCAAGCTCCGAGGGCAGCTCTCTGGTGAGTGTCACTTCCACCGCCTTCAGCTGACAGCTGAGTCCGTCACAGGTTCTCTTGTCCTCACCACCGATTGCTCGCTAGGGTAAAGTTTTTGTAGGAAAATGAAATAGATAAGAGAAGAAAGCACCT
>JAMPGV010000021.1 GCA_023663735.1 Muribaculum sp.
AGAGTCATTGTGCAAATTGCACATTCAACGCAGACACGCTTTCGCTCCAACCTCATCGCAAACGGTCAAGGTGAGAAGCACTTCTAAGGCTTGCACCATAGGGTGCTTCGCCAAGAAGTGCTAAATCTCACCTCAAGATGCTAAAATACAGCATCTAAGTGCCGGCGGTTCGCTAGGGTCTGCTTATGAATATACAATCTGCACAATTCGGATTCCAAAAAATATCGTTTCGCAAACGTCTAATTACATATCATAGAGAATAATCAGCGAATCATCGGGCTGTCATCAGGAGACAGTCTGGATACAATGAGGAAACATGGGCGAAGGAAACGATTATTTTAATCAGGCGCTGTCGGATTTTATGTTCGAGGCCGCAAGCGGCGGTTCCATCCGCCATCTGGTGAATCTGGGGTACTCCGTGGATCAGATCATGGAGCGGCTCTCTTTTCCCACGCCCCGGAACCGGGTGGAGGAGACGGTGTATCGGCATATGACCGAAACCGGACTCCTGTTGGAACAACTGCCCATCGGGCCGGATTCCCTGCGCCGGGTCACGGTGGAAGCCGCGCATCTCGACCAAGTCAGCGCCCGGATTCTGGAACGGATCCGGCCAAACGGGGAGGAGAGCACCTATCTTCTGTGTCCCTTCGGGTATCTGCGCAAAAACGACCCGGAGGCGCTGGAAAACCTCCTTTCCTGCTTAAACTCCAGAGAACAGGAATATCTCCGCGGCATCCGCTGGAAACGGAACGCCATGTACCACAGGCTGAACAGCCGGATGCGGGAGATCGCCGCCAAGCTGGCGCTGCGGGGCGGCATGGAGACCACCTGTTACTTCCTGCAGCTCGGGGAGACGCTGGTCATCCGAAAAACAGTCTGATAAGTAAAAAAGACGGCTTTGCAGTCGTCTTTTTTAGAGAAGGTATTTCTTACTTATGGGGTATAGCAAAAAACTATAATGTATTGGGGGGTTACGCATATTATAATAGCATCGTCCCCCTCGTTTGACTACTCCTAAAATACACAAATTTTACAAAAATCGTGTTTTATTATTGTGTGTTTTGCACAATTTCGGGACTTTATGCGGTAAACAATGCCTCGAACTCATACTGCGTGATTTTCTCTTTCTCCAGCAGAAGCCCGGCACAGCTGTGCAGCACATTCATATGCTCGGAGATAATTTCCTTGGCCTTGGCATAGCACTCCTCCACAATGGCCTTGACCTCCCTGTCGATCTCCGCGGAGACCGCCTCGCTGTGGCTCTTGGCATGTGCCAAATCCCGTCCGATAAACACTTCATTGTTGTCATCGTCATAGCAGATGACGCCGATATTCTCGGACATGCCGAATTTCGTGACCATTCTGCGGGCCGTCTTGGTGGCGCGCTTGATGTCGCTGGAAGCGCCGGTGGTGATATCGTCGAAAATCAGCTCCTCCGCAATTCTTCCGCCCAGAGAGACCATGATATCCTGCATCATTTTCCCCTTGGTGAGGAACATCTCGTCCCTCTCCGGCAGAGGCATGGTATAGCCCGCCGCCCCGGAGCTGGTAGGCACAATGGAAACTGTGTAAACAGGCCCCACATCCGGCAGGACATGGAACAGGATCGCATGACCCGCCTCGTGGTAAGCGGTAATCTTTTTGTCCTTGTCCGAGATGATGCGGCTCTTCTTCTCCGTGCCGATTCCCACTTTCACGAAAGCTTCCCGGATATCGCTCTGGGTCACATAGCTGCGGCTGTCTTTCGCCGCGTTGATCGCCGATTCGTTCAAGAGATTCTCCAGATCCGCTCCGGTGAATCCCGCCGTGGTCTGGGCGATCTGCTTGAGATCCACATCCTCCGCCAGCGGCTTGTTCTTGGAATGTACTTTCAAAATGTCCTCTCTCCCCTGTACGTCCGGAGCGGCCACGGCCACCTTGCGGTCGAAACGCCCGGGACGCAGGATTGCGGGATCCAGAATATCCACACGGTTGGTGGCGGCCAGCACGATAATGCCCTCGTTCACGCCGAAGCCGTCCATCTCCACCAGAAGCTGATTCAAGGTCTGCTCTCTCTCGTCGTGTCCGCCGCCCATTCCGGTGCCGCGGATGCGGGCCACCGCATCAATCTCGTCGATGAACACGATACAGGGCGAGTGCTTCTTGGCCTCCTCAAAAAGGTCTCTCACGCGGGATGCGCCCACGCCGACGAACATTTCCACAAAATCGGATCCGGAGATGCTGAAGAACGGCACGTCGGCCTCTCCTGCCACCGCCTTGGCAAGCAGCGTCTTACCCGTTCCGGGAGGGCCTTCCAAGAGGACTCCCTTGGGAATCCGCGCCCCCACCCGGGTGTATTTGGTCGGATCTTTCAAGAAATCCACGATCTCCGCAAGCTCCTGTTTTTCCTCCTGCATCCCCGCCACCTGTTCAAATGTGGCGTTCTTGTCGCCGACGGACATCTTGGCACGGCTCCTGCCGAAATTCATCATCTTGCCGTTGTTTCCGCCGTTTGCATTCTGCGCGTTCATGGTCATGAACAGGAACACCCCTACCGCCAGCACGATCAAGAGCGGAAGCAGGCTTGTGAGCAGCCAGCTGTCTCTCTGCACGTCCTCCGTCAGCGGGTCATACCCGTTCTCCCGAACCAGCTGCTCAATCTCGGTGATATCCGTCACATACAGCCTTCTCTCGACGCCGCTTCTGAGTTCCACCTCCAGATACCCGGTGGGCGTCTCTTTGTTGGGCTGTATGACAATCTCTTTGATGTTTCCGTTCTTCATGTCCGTCTCAAAGGCTTTTCTGGTGTAATCATCCCGGTTGCTGCGGAACATATTCAGCCCGATGATCATAACCACCAGCACGATGATCCAGACAATATACGAGTTTAAGTTTCTTCCGTTTTGCTTCAATGTACCCTTACCCCTGCTCTTTCTAATCAAACTCTACGATACCGATATAAGGAAGATTTCGGTACCTCTGTGCGTAATCCAGTCCGTATCCCACCACGAATTGATCCGGTATCTCAAATCCCGTGTAGTCCACGTCCACGTTCACCACCCGCCTGTCCGGTTTATCCAACAGCGTACACAGCCGCAGCGAGGCCGGGCCTCTGTCGCTCAACATCTCCATCAGGTAACTCAAAGTCCTCCCGCTGTCCACGATATCCTCCACCACGATGACATGCTTATCCTTGATGGATTCGTCCAGATCCTTCACGATCTTGACGATGCCGCTGGACTTCGTGTCCTTGCCGTAACTGGAGACGGACATGAAATCCAATGACACGGGAACGGTAATGCGCTTTGCCAGTTCACACAAAAAAAAGCTTCCGCCCTTGAGCACACAGATCAGATGCACCCGTTTTCCGGCGTAATCTTTGCTGATCTGATCGCCGATTGCCTGAATGCGGGCGTCCACCTCATTCTCCGACAAAAGAACTCTCACATGTTCTGCCATTTTCCTCCTCCGTACTGCTGCCGCCGCAGCCTTTTAATAATTGTACCTGTAAAACCCGTTTTGTATTCCCGCTGACTTTATAATACTCGCTGATGCGGTATCCCACAAGCCACAGCACATGGGAACCTTCCGCCAGCAGAAGAACCTGATCCCGCAGGCCGCGGGGTATTTTCTCCGTGACCATATACTCCTTTAACTTCTTGTGGCAGAGAGCGCCTCCGCCGTCCCGTATGGTCAGATAATCTCCCTCGGCGCGGGTTCTAAGCACCGGCGATTCTATTATTTTATCATAATCAAACCATTTCGTATACTCATTTTCCGGAAAAATCACGGAATTTTCATCATTCCGTGGCAAATCTTTGGCGGACAGCACTTGAAACGCCACATGGGCGTCCTCCGCTCTCCTCTCCCCGCAGGACGGCTCTCCCGTCCCTTCCCCACGGCCAAGAAAGACTCTGCCGTATTCCCGCCGCCCCCGGATTCCAAAGGGCAGACAGACCGTGCGGTTCCCCTCCCGCAGGCAGAGATCGTTCAATTCCTCCACATGAATCCGGAAAATATCTCCCGCCCCCGGGGCAAGCGACCGGATCAGTTCATGGAGCATCCGCTTGCGGATCGCGGGATGAAACGCCTCAAACGCCCCGCAGTCTATCACCCGGCAGTTCCCGCCGTCCTCCGTACACGCCGCAAGAGCCTCCGCCGTCTGTCGGCCAAGGTACTCCTCCGCCTCCGCCACCAGCTCCGCAGTCTGTCCCATATGGCGCAGACAGCCCTCCACCTCCTGCTCCGCATAGGGCAGAATATGGTGGCGGATTCGATTGCGGGTGTAGAGATCCTCCCCGTTGGTGGCGTCCCTGCAATAGTCTTGCCCAATTTCTTCCAGATAATGCTCGATCTCGTCCCGCTGCACACACAAAAGCGGACGGATGATCTGATCCCGCACGGGCGGTATGCCCGCCAGCCCTTTCAGACCCGTTCCCCGGAAAAGATGAAACAGCATGGTCTCACTCCGGTCATTGAGGTTGTGCGCCACAGCGATTCTGTGCGCGCCAAAGTCTGCCGCCGCGTCGCGAAACGCCCGGTAGCGCACGATCCGCCCGGCCTCCTCCCCGGAGCATTTCCACTCCTTAGCCAGCCTGTCCACATCCGCCTCCCGCAGATAAAAAGGCACGTCCTGCCGTCCGCACAGCTCCTCCACAAAGCGGGCGTCCTCTCCCGCCTCGGCGCGGACGCCATGGTTCACATGAACCGCCGCCACGTCCAACCCGTACCGCTCTCTCCACTTGAGCAGCACAAACAAGAGGCAAACCGAGTCTGCCCCTCCGGAAACCCCGGCTACCACCCGGTCTCCCGGACGCAGCATGTGATGTTCCCGCATGTAGGAATCTATTTTGTCCTCAAATGCCCTCGTCTGTGTCCTTTTCATATACTGTAAATTTATCCCAATTTCACACAAAAAGCAAGCTAAACCGCGGAATTTTCCCAGATTCCCGCCACCAGCACGGTCATATCGTCCCGGATATGCCCGCCGCAGGCGCACAGTGCGCTCTCCAGAAGCCTCTGCGCGATCTCCCCGGGATTCGTCTCCGCCAAATCCGCAATGATCTCCCGGAGCATCTCCTCCCCCTCTTCTCCTCCGAAAGCGTCGGACACGCCGTCCGTCATCAAAATCACATAATCGCCGTCCTCGAGCTGTCTGCGGATACCGCCGCTTTGGATCCGGCGGAAAACCCCCAGCGGAAGACTCCCCTGACAGATGCGCTCCACCTGCGTCCCCCGCTTGAGAAAGGACACGGCGCCTCCCACCTTGCAGAACAGGCAGGAGCCGTCATACAGATCCAGATCACAGATATCCAGCGTGGGATGGCTGTATTCCCGCTCCCCCGCATAGAACGCCAGATTGACCATGTCCGCGGCCGCCAAAGGCTCATATTCCGCCTCCAAAAGCTTCTCCATCAAATCCAGCACCTTCTCGCTGTCCCGGCTGGCCTGTTCCCCGGATCCTGTTCCGTCCGACAGTAAAAGCGTCACTTTTCCCTTCTCGGATTCCAGAACGGAGTAATGGTCACCCGAGACGGTCTCGCTCTCCTTGGTCACTTTGCAGAACCCCGTGAGCGTCACAAAATCCGCCTCCTCCATAAAGACAAAGTTGTGCGGCTCCCGCTCCACCAGATAGGGACTGCTCACCGACAGCTGCAGCGGACGCTTTAAGAGAACCGACAGCATATCCGCCACTCGGGATGCAGGACACCCTCCCTTGATGTCCGTCGAGAGCGTCATACTGACCGCATGGGTTTCCTCCTCCTGCTCCGCCAGATAACAAAAATGATCCGCATAGATGCTCTCCGCCCGCAGCGCGTGCAGCAGATATTTCCGGCATTGATCCTCCATGGGACGGCACCGGAACAGCTCGTCCGCCAGATGCGTCATAATCTGCGCCACCTCGCAGAGATTGTGGCTGATGAGCATCCGGTTCTCCACCGAGCGCCTCTGCGCCAGCACTTCCCGTCGATCTTTCTCCCGATTCTCCTCTCTCTCCGCGTCTCCCCAGAGGGCGGCGGACGTCTCCCCCTCTTCCTCCACGTCCAGACTCCGGGCAAGCTCCCGGAAACTCTCCGCGTAATGTAACAGCTTCCTTCTGCACATTTCCGGCACACGAACCGGATTGTGTGCCGTCTCCTTCTCCCGTCGGCCGTATAAATGTTCTCTTGCCTCTTTTACCGCTGTTATCATTTCCACCTCCACGCCCTTTTCTGTACCTGCCCAGATGCCATGTCTGCGCAGGCAGCTTGGGACGCCCCGGGGAACCGTCCGACAGTTTCCGGGGCAATCCGTGAAGTATAGTATAATCAGCGGCGCTCATAGTTTTTGTCAAAACAGGGACAAGCTGCCTTAATTTTTTGCGACAAAAAAACCGGGGCGGCAATTCCGCTCCGGTCAGTCATTCTCTTTGAATAAAATTTCTCCCTCGTACACCAGCCCCAGCTTCTCGTTGGCGACCTCCTCCACATACCGCTTGGTCTGCGTGTATTTCCGGAAATTCTCGATCTCCTCCGCCTGCCGGTCCGCTTCCTCAATCTGCTTCTTCAGCTCCGCTTCCCTCTGGGCATATATCTCCAGCCGCCCCGTCAGCTCCACGCTCCGTATCGCCACGGCCGCGGTAATCAGAGCCACCGCCATGACGACCAGTATCATGCTGAAACGATTCTGATTTCTTTTTCGGTAGGCGGCGCGCTTGCGCTGCTCACCCCGTGCTTTTCCTCTTGCCATGGCATTTCCTTCCTTTTACGTTTATTTTAAGTAATTTTTTCGCATACGTCAACTTCTTTTTTAAAATACGGCGTCCGATCTCTTTTTTCTTCCGAATCTTGACGGCCCGCCTTCTGGCGGCACGCGCCGCGCGCACGCGGATCTGCCTCCAGAGAGCCGCAAAAGGCCGCAGCACGAACCGCACCGCAGAGGCCGCCATGCGCACAATCCACCGGAGAAACCGGGACACATACTTCACCAGCGGGGGGCTGACAAGTTTCTTATAGAGCAGCATCCCCGCAAGCGCTCCGAGTATGGCAAACCACCGCAGCGTCCCGTTGCTCTCGCGGTGCATCAGCAGGAAAACGCGCACCGTACAGTAAATCCAGAACAAGATGTCCTCCAGCGACACCAAAAAACTGCCGTGGGGAAACACCCGCCGCAGAATCCGCAGGATATCGTAGACGAACGTAATAAAAATGCCCATAAACAGAGCGTACAGCAAAAATTCATTTTCACTTGCCATCCGCCGCCCCTCCTAACGGAACAGCTTGGCAAGCAGGGATTCCCCCTTGTGTCCGGCGCCGGCCACATCCGAGTAGGTGAAACTGTCGATTTTCCCTTCCACGTCCACCTCGCCTTTATCCAGCGTCAGTCTGCTGACATGAAGATCGTCCCCCTTAATCATCAACATGCCCTGTTCCGTCTCCAGAAGAATTTCGTGGATATCGAAGGACAGCACATCGTTGACCCCGGTCAGCGTACAGTTTTTGCGATTGTTCATCGTGACCTTGTGCATACGCACGGTAGACTTCAGATCCTCCATAAACGGCACCTCCATACACTTCTTACAAAGTATAGGCGTTTGCGAAACTTCAGTTTAAGTAAGCCGAATTGTGCAGATTGTATATTCATAAGCAGACCTTAGCGAACCGTTGGCACTTAGGCGCTGTATTTTAGCGCCTTATGTGCCACTACGGTGAGGTGAGAGCGAAAGCGTGTCTGCGTTGAATGTGCAATTTGCACAATGACTCTTTGTAAATTAGAGCGTTTCGCAAACGCCTATTCTTATAAAGTATATGAATCCCGCCGCAAAATAGACCTCGCCCGGCCGTGCAAGCCTTTACAGATAGCGGAACAGCTCCTTCGCCTCCTCCTTGCGCACGGTCTCCTGCACATCCAGCACTTCCACCTTCACTTCCTTATTGCCGAAGGAGATGGTGATGATATCCCCCTCCTTTACATTGGCCGAAGCTTTCGCGGGCTTATCGTTAATCAGCACCCTGCCGCTGTCGCAGGCCTCGTTGGCCACGGTGCGCCGCTTGATCAGCCGGGACACCTTCAAATATTTATCCAGTCTCATCACACCACCCTGCCTTTCCGCAGACAAAATTTCTGAAAATTTTTCAAAAAAAGAGAACCCTCTTACAGGTTCTCTCATCTTGCATAAGCCGTCTTTATGCGTTCAGAACATCCTTCAGAGCCTTGCCGCCCTTGAACTTGGGAGACTTGGATGCAGCAATCTTCATAGCCTTGCCGGTCTGGGGATTTCTGCCCTCTCTTGCGGGTCTCTCGGATACCTCGAAAGTACCGAAGCCAACAAGCTGAACCTTGCCGCCCTTCTTCAATTCATCTGTAACAACATCGGTGAAAGCCTTGAGAGCCTTCTCAGCATCCTTCTTAGAAAGATCAGCCTGGTCAGCCATAGCTGCGATCAATTCCGTTTTGTTCATTTTGAACTCCTCCTGTAATAGGTTTACTTGGTGTGCGTTACGTTGCGTATTGCTCAATGCCTCTTTTGAAACGCCTATACATATATATATCGGTTTTTTCCGGGTTTGTCAAGGCATTTTGCGATAAATAAAGCTTTTTCTTGCGAAACGCGCCGATTTGAATCCCTCGTCAGGCGTCGTAGCGGGATATCAGAGCCTCGATTCTGTCCGAGAGAATCTGTTCCGGATACAGCTTGTGCATACGGCTGATGTCGGCCAGCGCCATGAGCGCGTCCCCCACCTGCTCTGCGGTCTGCCCGACATTTTCCTCACCGCATTCCGGTGCGGATTCCCGCAGAGCTTTCGCCGCCGTCTCCAGCGCGGCGGCCGCGGATGCATAGTCCCGGCCCGTTCCGTAGAGCTTGTCCTCCTTCTTCAGCACCTTGACGGCTCTCGCAAGGGCGGAAAGTTCCGGCGGAATCTCCCGCAGAGGCGGCTGGCTTTGTTCCCTGCCCGCTTTCTCCTGCTTCTTCATCTCCTCCCAACGATCCAAAGCCTGACGGGAGTTGTCAGCGGCGGCCTCACCGAACACATGGGGATGGCGGCGCACCATCTTCTCCGCCACCTCGTTCACCACATCTTCCATGGTAAAAATCCCTTCCTCCTCGGCTATCCGGGCGTGCATCACCACCTGTAACAGCACGTCCCCCAGCTCCTCCCGCAGATTGTCATAATCCCCCGTCTGGTCGTAGATGCGGATTCCGGCCAGCACTTCCGCCGCCTCCTCCGCCATGCAGGGGCGCAGGCTCATATGGGTCTGCTCCCTGTCCCACGGACAGCCGTTCTCACTGCGCAGGGTTTTGATGATCTCCAGAAAATCCTCATAGGTATATTTATTCGTCTTCTTCATCCTCCTCGTCCTCCGTATCCTCAATCTTCACCAGATCCGCAAAAGAATAAGAGAGATCTTTCTCCTCGTTATCCACCTGTATCGTGTAGCTTCTGGTGGTATAGCCTGTCCTGCGTAGCGTGATCACATGCGCTCCCGCCGTTTTCTTGAACGAGCAGGGCGCGATTCCCACATAATTGCCGTCCAGATAGACCTCCACGTCGTCCGGCGAATCGATGTGGATCTTGTAATTGTTTGACGCTGCATCCGTCACATTCTTGTCCTTGTCTTTCTCCTCCTCTTTGTCCTCATCCGCCGTCATGGATTCCAGCGCCACATTGATTCCGGCGGAAGCCTGTCCCACCCGGATATACTGGGTGATGGACTTATACCCGTCCGCCTTTACGATCATCTGGTGAATCCCGTACTCCAAGGTCACGGGGCCGGAGACGTCCGTCTCGGTTCCGTCGATATAGACCGTCGCCTTGGAAGGGCTGATCGAGAACAGAAGCATCCCCGTCTGCACTTCGGCCACCTCCAGATCCCCGATATCCAGCGCTGATTCCTCGTTCCGGTTGATGATGACGTTCTTTATGCCTCCGCCGCCCTTGTGGCTGATGCTCACCTGATAGCTGCCCTCCGGCACCACGATCAGCATGTCCTCCGCGATCTGCCGCACGATGGCCTGTCCGACCTCGATCCATCCGCCCACGAAATTCTCATCGTTCACCAGACGCAGGTAGCCGTGTCCCTTCTCCACGCTGACACTGAGTACCTGATTGCCGATTCCCTGAAAACTCAACACATCCGCCGCGTTCAGATCCATTTTCTCGATATGCTGTCCCAGCGAGACGTACTGGGTATTGTCCGTAAGTTTAAAAATATCCTCCCCGATGGTCACTTCGCCGCGGACATAGTCCATCTCATAGCGCGACACGCCCTCGTTGGTCCACGCTTCGGGGGAGCGCTGCATACTCACCAGATGTCTGCTGCTCTTTAAAAATGTGATGTCCACAATGTCCCCCACCCGGATCTGTTCCAGAGACACGCTCTCCCCGTACTTGTCGGTCAGCCGGGTGGTGCCGTCCATGGACAGGGTATAATATTTGCTCCGGTTCAGATTTAGAAAAGTGACACTTCCGTCATCTTTGTTTTTCTCGGTTAATATGGCCGTATCCGCGGAGTCGTAACTGTTCGGTCCGGTGAGGACAAAGCCCGTGTCAACCCGGCTCGGTTCCTGAGACGGAGCGCTCTCCTGCCGCCCGTAGTCCGAGCCGCAGGCGCACAACAGGAGCAGAAGCGGAAACAGTAACAGGACGGGAGAACCGACTCTCTTTCTTTTGCGGTTTTGATTCCTTTTTCTTACAGTATCTGACATTCTTTTATCCAACATCCTTTTCCTCGCTCATTTCTAGGTGATAGGTGATTGCGAAACGCTCCATTTCGTAAAGGGTCATTGTGCAAATTGTATATTCCAACACAGACACGCTTGCGCTCCCACCTCACCGTAACGGCACATAAGATGCTAAAATACAGCATCTAAGTGCCGACGGTTCGCTAGGGTCTGCTTATGGGATATACAATCTGCACAATTCGGATTCCGAAAAATATAGTTCCGCAATCGCCTATTTTTAGTAATTGTGCAACGCGCCAATTTAGATTCTAAGGGGCATTTCCCGGTTCCCGGCATACGTTGCGGAACACCGTGTCCAGAAAATGCTGTTTGTCTTTCTCCTGTTCCACCAGTTTCTCCAACTTTTCCAGATTGCGCCCGGGAATCCAGGCTTTTCCGGAATTATAGTAAAAGTTGACAATCTTCCGGAATTTCTCCGGGTATGCCAGCCGATAATACAGGTCAATTCTGCTGAGGGCGGACAGCGGCCGGGTCTTCTCGTAGGCCGCCAGCAGTTCCCTCCCCAGACTCACGGACCAGCTGCTCTTCTCCAGCAGTTTGCGCATCAGCAAATACAGATCCCGCACGGGATCATCCACCACGCATTTCTCGAAATTCGCCACAAACCATCCGTCCGCCGTCTTAATCAAATTGTGGTATTGATAATCCCCGTGGCAATAGGTGATCTTGCGGTTTCCCACGCCTTCCCCCCGCCGCAGTTTCTCATATTCGTCCCACTCCTTAGACAGCGTGTACGCCTGTTCCAGAAAAAAATCAAAATTCTGCTGCAGGCGGATCTCAAACCAGGTCTTCTGCCCGCGCTGCTTCAAATATTTGCGCACCCGCCGCAGTTCCCGGTTGCGCTTTTCATATTCCATGCCGGAAGACATAAAATACGGCCGAGCCGCGCTCTCCTCCGGACAGCCCCCGTCCGGCAGAAATTCCCCCTCGTCGAATTCCATCTCGGAATGAAGCCTTGCAAGCACACGGACGGACTCCAGACATTCCGCCCGGTCGTTGATATTGCACTCCCGTCCTTCCGCATAAGTCTTCAAAATATACATGGATCCGTCACGGTCCTTTACATACAGCGCGCCTTCTTTGCTCGGTATAATGGATTCCACCTGAAGATCTCCGGCCTTCTGAAGATGCGTGAGCAGTCGGTTCTGGGCGGCAAGCCGCTCTTCATTTCCCGTGTATTCCTTAAAAATAAGGCTTCCCCGGGAGGTGTCACAGAGAATTGCTCCCCGTCCCTTGCGGGTCTTAAGCACCTCTATCTCATACTGTTCCAGCAAACTAACCTCTCTGTCATTCACCCTCATATCCTCCTGACATCCGTGCTAATCTACTTTATGAAACAGCGTATGAAATTATGCAACGATTGCGCGGCGATCCTACAGCTTTTCCAGCTCCTCCAGAAGACGTTCTCTGGTATTGTACTCCGGATGCTCCAGCACCAGCTCCAGAAGCGCGTTCAGCTTCTCTCCGATCTCCGGACCCTGCCTGCATCCCGCCTCGATCAGATCCCGCCCCGTGACCGCCAGACTCTTTAGGGACACGCACTGTCCCTCCTCCAGAATCTCCTCGTACAGCAGCTGCCAGCGGTCGATGATCTCCAACTTTTCCTGCCGCAGATAATTGCTCTGCGCCAGCACATCCGCCCGCTTCACGGGAAAAATCAACGGAAAAATATCCTCCCCCACACGGTTTATGGCTCTGCGGACAATGCGCAGATCCGGAATCACGGAATTGCCGTAATCGTGGAACAATACGATCCGGCAGACCACGCGGATGGTCTCGTTGTCAAAACGCAGCCTGTTTAAGATCCGGCGAGTCATTTTTTCCCCCACCACATTATGCCCGTGAAAATGGGTGATCCCCGCCTCGTCCAGCTTCAGGGTGGCGGGCTTGCCGATATCGTGGAACAACATGGCCAGCCGGAAAATCCGGTCCGCCTCCACATTCACAAGCGAATGCAGAATATGTTCCCCCACGCTATACATGTGGTGCGGATGTTTCTGGGGCGTCCCCATACAAATGTCAAATTCCGGCAGAATTACTTTTGTGACGCCCATGTCATATGCATCCCGCAGGTAATCCGGATGCGGCGACGTCAAAAGTTTTACCAATTCCGTCTGAATGCGCTCCGCGCTGATCGCGCTCAAAGCGGGAGCCAGCTCCCGGATGGCTTCCCCGGTCTCCTCCTCAATATGATATCCCAGCTGGGCGGAAAAGCGTATGGCACGCAGGATGCGCAGGGCGTCCTCCCCGAAACGGGCCTTGGCGTCTCCCACACAGCGGATCAGCCCCCGCTCCAGATCCGCCAGACCGCCGAAAATATCCACCAGACCGTGCGCCGCATTGTAAGCCATGGCATTGATCGTGAAGTCCCTGCGCCGCAAATCTTCGGTGAGGCTGGGCGTAAAAGAGACTTCACTGGGATGTCTGCCGTCCTCATATTTGCCGTCTATCCGGTATGTGGTGACCTCGAAGCCCTCCCGGTCCAGCATCACGGTCACCGTGCCGTGCTGAATGCCCGTGTCGATGGTGCGGGGAAACAGCGCCTTCACCTGATTGGGTTTCGCGGACGTGGTGATATCCCAGTCCTCCGGTTCCCTCCCCAAGATGGAATCCCGGACGCAGCCGCCCACCACATAAGCTTCAAACCCTGCGCCCTCAATCGTATCAATGATATATTGTGCCTTGTCGGGTACGGCAATCCGTACCTTGTCTGCCTCCGTCACTCGCATATCTCCCGTCTATTTCCAGATAAATTCATCCTCACCTGCTCTGATTGGTCCGTTCTTTGATCCGCCTTGGAATCTATGGATTATTATACCCAAAAGTCTCCGCGCGGTCAAATAGTATTCTCTCCCGCCGTCTTGTGCCGCAGCGCGCCGTCATGCGTTAAAAAACCGGGCGTTTCAACGCCCGGCTCGGATATTTTGACTCAATATTTTTCGATCAGTTTTATGACCGCCGTATTGGCATAAGTCAAGGGTTCATTATGCACAAAAAACACCACCCTGTCAAAGGGAGCATAAAGCGTTTCCAGAACGTCCCCCTCATACGGGTTTAAGATATTTGCCAGCGGCTGTCCGGTTCTGACTTCCTCCCCCGCCTTTACCAGAGGTTCAAAAATACCGGATTTCGCCGTCTTTATCATAATCATATCCTCATCATGCACGATCTTGGAATGCAGCTTGTCCGGTATGCTGTATTTTAACATTCCCTGCCCGGACAAAAAATTCATAACCGCCAGAACTGCCTGACCCGCGCTGTTTCGGTCGATTCTGGACGTCGTGGATGTATACAGGGAAAACGCCTGCGTATTCCACACCTGCCAGTTGTAATTCAGCGTTGCGGTATCATAAGGCCGTACCCTGCGGATGATGACATAAGGGAGGCCGAACAGCCTTGCCGTCTCGGGATCGCTGAAACCTTCGTCCATCAGCCGCACGTGGGGTACAAAATCCCCCGGCATATAAAAGGATGTAAACTGAATCCCGAACCGATACTCCGAGATTTCCCGGAAAACGCCGTCCGCAATCCTCTGGGTGGTCTCCCCCAGATCATACCCGGGGAACATTCTGTTGATATCCGTATTGTCCGTTGACCAGAATCTTTTCTGGATATTCATGGAATAGGGGTTGATGGAGGGGATGATCAAAATTTTATGCCCTTTTGCAATTCTCCCTTCCTCCTCCAACTGTTTCATTTTCTTCACCAGCTGGGAGCAGCAGTAGATCTGCTGTACCTCGTTCCCTCTGGAACTGCCCACGATACAGACAGAGTTTTCCCCGGTTCCAAATTCATATCCCGTCACGCGGAATGTATCCCGGTAGATTCCCTTGAGTTCATAAATGATCCTTTTATTCATAACCGCACACTTCCTTTTTCAGCAGACGCCCCATTAGGGAACCTTCAACCACCATGGGATAATCCCGTATGGTAAACAGCATACCGTCCTCGGGGGTTCTCACCTCATCCAGCACCTTCCCGCACAGCGGATCGACGATCCGCCCGATGATTTCACCCTTTTCTAATTTTGCGCCGTGTTGTACATCCGGGATAAATACCCCGCTCACACCGGCATTTAAATAGCAGACGTCCTCCGGATTGGTTGACAGGATCGGTTTTCTCACCGGTTGCACCTCCCCTGTCCAGATCCCCATTTTTTTCATCAAATGAAAAATCCCGTCCACCAGCTGATCTCCGTATCTGCGCGTGATACGCATTCCCACGCCCATCTCCACCACCAGAACCGGCGTCCCGATACGGTTTAAGCTGTATGCGAAAGTGGATTCCAACACCGTACTCGCCCCATGCACCCAGATCAGATCCACATTGACCGCCTCCGCCATCGGCACCAGCCTGTCCCGGTGCAGCTCGTTAATGCGTATCTGCGGTATCTCCGTCAGATAAATATTGCTGGCATGGATATCCAGCACACAGTCGGAACCCGCCACATCCTCGATGATTCTGGCAACCACATGTTCTATCATGCTGCCGTCGAGATCTCCGGGAAACATCCGGTTCATATCCAGATCAAAAGCCGGAATCCCTCTGGTGATGGAGTCAAGCCCCAGCGGGTTCATCGCCGGATAAATATCGACGATCCCGGCAAGGCACTCCCTGCTCTGTGCTATGCGCCGCTGCAGCTCAAAACAGACATACTGCCCTTCCAGCTCATCCCCATGGATGCCCGTAACGATGCTGATGCGCTTCATCTTATCTGCGGGCTGCTCCGGCAGAATGCGGTTCCGCCGGATCTCCAGCACTTCATCCACGGGCAGCCCCACCGCTGCGATTGTCTTTATCATATGAATGACCATACCTTTCTGTAGTCTTCAAATCTACGGTTCTTCCTACCAGTTCCTTACAGCTGCGATTTTTCAATCTTTTCCACTAGGACAGCGATTTGCTGCGACTGTGCGCCGCCGCTCCACATAAGCCCGCGGTTGATCGCGCAGTCGGCCGCATCCCTGCCGTGGCCAAGCTTGATATGCCGGTCTGACACCGGACAGTCATTCGTGGGATCGAACGCCGCCCAACCGCCGCCGCAGAACGCCTCCACCCATGCATGGCTCGCGCCTTCCCCGACAATCATCCCGCATACATAGCGGGCGGGAATCCCGGCCATGCGGAGCAATGTGACATAAATATGCGCATAATCCTGACAGACGCCCTTTCCCATGCTCCATGCCTCCTCCGCCGCGGTATGAACCTGCGTGGCTCCCGGCACATAGGAGAAATCCCGATGAAGTCTGTGCATCCATGCCATGCATTGTTCATAGGGACTTTTACAGCCTGAAAAGTCATGAGACCGATAATAGTCCAGAAGGTTTGAGCCGGGGATACATTTGCCGTGGGGAATCCGGTAAAGCCCCGTCATCCCGTCATCCGGTTCCTCATAATCCGTCTGGCGAATCTCCACATCACCGCCTGCCTGAAATACAAACCTGTCATGCTCTTTGGTCTCACAGCCGTAGATCTGCCTGTTCCCGAACGAATCCTCCCCCATGGAATACTCTGTCTCAGGCAGTACGGAAAGCGTTATCCCCAACAGATGCTGCCTTGCGTCTTCCCTTGGAATACATTTGATCGTAAAATAGCACCTGCCGACAGTTTCCTCATACTTTAGTTCCATCCTGTACTCAAAATGCAGTACCGCCACTAAACCACTCCTAACTTCCCCAGATAATTGCCTCCACGTTCGATACAATTTCATAGTAATTCAAATTAGGATTTTCCACAAGGCTTTTCAGCAATTCCAATTTTGTTTCGTCATAAGGCAGTCCGCTCTTCTCCACCCTCGGAATCATGCGGTGTACCTCCCTAACCAGTTCTTTCCGCGACGCCTTCAGCCTTGCATACATATCAATGCGCTCGATCCGCTTCCCAGCCTTAATCATATTCCGCACCTGCTCGGAATCAATCTGGTCATCCGCAATGCCCCAGAAAGATAAGATATGATCTATCAGATCCTGCAGCTCGATCAGCGGCGACTTGCTCACCGCAGCCTTATTCATGTCATAAACGGCAAGCTGGACATAGGAAAACGCTTCGGAACCGATGCTTTCCCGCAGTACAATGGCATTGTCATACGCCCGGTTGAGATTGCTGATAATGGAATCCGGATTCGCTGCGTCAAAAGGATAACGCTTGAGAAAATCTTCTTTTGACGAATAGATATTCGGAATATCAACAGACTCACAAAACGCCGGATAGCTGTCCGCCACCTCATCGATCATATTGTCAAATTTGGTAAAATAATATCGAAGGGTCGTGTACACACGCTCCGTGTACCTGCCCAGCCAGTACAAATGATCCGCCTGTTCTACTGATATAATACCCATGTGTCTTTAAACCCTCCTCCCTGCGATGAATTCACGATAAACGAATCCGGATTTCTGGAAAATCTTGTCAGCCCGCTCCTCCAGACCATCGGCTCCTCCGCCGTCAGCACAAATGCCCGAAGGTCTGCCTTCCTCGGCACAATTTCTCCCTTGTCCACAATGTCCAGATCCTGAAAATCAATGACTTCCTGCGCGATAAACCGTCTCGGCTCCTTCTTTAACAAGTCGATAAAATCCTGTTTCTGCCGTTTGGTCATCGTGCTGCCGAATACGACGCCATATCCGCCTGCCTCCGCCACGTCCTTTAACACCAGCTTGTCAAAATGCTCCAGAACATATCTCATATCCTCCTCATAAAACGGCAGATAGGTCGGCGCATTGCCAAGAATTGGCTCCTCGTCCAGATAATAGCGGATCATCTTGGGGACAAAATAATAAATTCCCTTATCGTCCGCCACACCGTTGCCCGGCGCATTGAGCAGCGCCACATTCCCCTTTCGGAACACTTCGTAAAGATGCGGGATGCCGATCAGGGATTCCGGATTAAAATTCATCGGATCCAGATACTCGTCCGAAATTCTGCGGTATACGGCTCCCACCCTCTCCTTGGTTCCGTTGGAGGAAATATAGTACAGCATGTCCTTCTCCGCAACCAGCTCCGAGCCTGTCACCAGATGCGCACCCGTCTTCTCCGCCAGATAGGAATGCTCAAAATATGCCGCGTTGTATCTGCCCGGCGTCAGGATCACCGTATGCCCGCCCGGATTGACATAGTCCATAGTCTTGCGCAAAAGGTCTGCATAATTGCGGTTGTCCTCCAGCCTGTAACTGTGGAAGGTATCCGGGGAACTCCTCCTGCATAAATCTCTCGCGATCATAGGATAGGACGCCCCCGACGGCACTCTCAGATTGTCCTCCAGTATGTACCAGCTTCCGTCCTTCCCCTTCACCAGATCAATCCCCGATATATGGGAGTAAATCCCCTTGGGCGGAACCGTTCCCTCACATTCGGCCATATATCCGCTGGAAGCATAGATAAAATCCTCCGGGACGATCCCGTCTTTCACGATCTGCTTTTTCCCGTAAATATCCTTTAGGAATAGATTCAATGCCATGACGCGCTGTTTCAAGCCTTTTTCCAAAAAACAAAACTCGTCATGTTCAATGATCCTCGGTATGGAGTCAAAGGGGAATAACTGCTCTTTAAATACATTGTTTTTATAAATACCAAACTTCACTCCATAACGCGCCAGCAGTTCGTTAATTTTGTCCGTCTGCTTCAACAATTCCAGCTGCTGCATAACGATCCCTCCTTCCGATCCCTTCCGGAAATTCTTTTCAGGAATGTCTTTCAGGAATGCGAAAAGGCGTCCTGCCTGCCGCAGAACGCCTTTGTTCATAATTGGTTCATAAATTAACTGTAGTATATTCTTCTTTTGATTGTGTGTCAAGATTTTATTTGGAACATACAAAAAAGCGGGTGATGGGAATCGAACCCACGTATCCAGCTTGGAAGGCTGGTGTTCTACCATTGAACTACACCCGCATATTGTGCGGCAGACACAAGGCCCGCACACAAAGGTATGAAATTATGCTGCTTGATGCTCCATGCGCCGCCGCAATCTACGACGCCAGAGCGCGAGACGGGAATCGAACCCGCGACCCCCTCCTTGGCAAGGAGGTGCTCCACCGCTGAGCCACTCGCGCAAATGTCCGCGGCCTGCCAAAAGCATTCCGCTAAGACATTGAAAATGATACCATATGAAATATACTTTGTCAACACAAATTTTGTGTGCAGATAGGCAGCCCAGATAGTAATCCCGTATGCACGTGATTATATCTTCTCCCACCACCTCATAATCTGCGAGAGGATCTTAAAGCTCACCTGTTTGCTGCCGCCATACTCCCCTTTTCCACGGATTGTCACTTTGGCGGTTCCTTTTTTCACATTGTTGGCATAGCTGCTCTCCACAATCTCATACTCGTTCTCCGACAATTCCCTGCCGCCTACTTTGACGGTGAGATCGGATTTGGACAGCACAATCTTCTCCCCGGTGTAGTAGATCTTCCGGTTCACTTTCACCGACGCCTTGGAAATATTTTTGCCTTTCGGCAGAATGCGAAAGACTGCTTGAGCCAAACCCTCGTAGTTGCCTTTTCCGGTTATGACTACAGTGAGTGTGGAACCTGCAGACACAATGTCGGTCTTCTCAAGCTCCACCCCGTTCTCGTCCAGATAGACATAGGTTTTCTCATAATCGGTTCCGGCTTTCAGCTTCCTGCCGTTTGGATCCGTGAGTACGGGTTTGCTCATAAACTTTCCGGCCTTAGCATTCTCCTCCAAATCCGGCGCGGTGACCGTCACGTTCGAGAGATCCTGTCTGGCGATCCGGAACGTCAGACTCCTGCTGCCGGAGAAGTTTTTCCGGCCTTTGACAAGAACCGTCGGTTCCCTGCCTTCTCTCGGTGTGACGGAAGTATTGTTCGAGTAGCTGAGCGTGTAATCCGTTCCCTCCGCCAGCTCCCGGCCTTGGAAGGTAATCCGCATCTTCGGTTTTGCGCCGCCCATCTCATAGGGCTGCAAAGAGGAACCGTTTGCAAATTCTACCTTGATTCCGGCGCTTCCCTCCGCCAGAGAATAGGCGGTAATCTTGAAGGATTTGGTCACGGAGCCGCTGTAGCCTCCCTTGCCCGTTATCTTTACCTTGGCCGTTCCCGCCCGGTCATTGTTGCTGTAAGACAATGTATAGTCCACACCTTCCCTGAGGGCGCTGCCCTCCTGACTTGTGACCGTGATGCGGTTAAACGCCCCTGCCGCCGCCTTGGAATCAAATGCTGCCGCCCCGCCGTTATACGGAAGCGCGGAAGCCATCTCGATTCTGGCCGTGCCGATGGCAACGCCCTTGATCTTGAAGGAGACTCTCTTCTCACCCACATAGGTTCCCTTGCCGGTAATCACCGCCTCGTGCGTGCCGACCGAGATTCCGTCGTCCCCCGCCGCAAGGCTCACCGTGAAATCCTCGCCGTACACCAGAGGCTTTTTCTGATAAGTCAGCTGAAACAAGTCGGCGCTGAATGCGATCTTGTGTCCCGTGTACTCCTGATCGGATATCTTGGAGACGCCGGCCTTGCTGATCAAAATCTCCGTTTCCGGATCGGCGATGGTCAAGGTCAGGGTTCTCTCCCCGCTATAGTTGCCGCAGCCTTTTACCAGCACCGAATAGACACCCGGCTCCGGATAAATATCATTCTGATCCTGTCCCCGGTCGCCCGGTTTGGGATATTCCACGGTAAAATCCTTTTTATTGGACAGCTTCTTCCCATTCCATTTCAGGACAGGCACGGGCTGGACTTCCTTGCCGCGGTTGTAGGCCGCCGCCAGATTGTCGCTCTGCACCGGATCGGAATAAGCATCCGAAGCATCCTCATCCGACTTAGGTTCCGTGATGTCTTTCGGCAGAATCTTAAAGGTTTTGCTGATCGTTCCGCTGTAATTGCCTTTTCCTTTGATCAGAACCGTGGGCGCTTTGGCCAGCTCCGCATCCGTCTGCAGGCAGTTGGCCGCGGTATTGTTCTTGTAGCTGACGGAATAATCCGCACCCGCCTTTAAGAGCGTGTCTCCGTAATAGACCTCCACCGCAGGTTTGACGGCCTTCCCGGTGTATGGCTGATCCGCGATACTATAATCCTGATCTGCACCCTCGGATTTCAGCCACAGACCTCTCTCGTCCTTCCAGCGCGCATAGAATACAAGATCTCCCGTACTGCCCTGTTCGATCACCGTCACAGGTCCGTCCTCAAACGCCGCATCCCGGTACCAGCCCGTGAACGCAAAACCCTCTCTGCCGTATGCGGGCCGCAGGGTGATCGTCTCCGACTCCACCGTATATCCGTCGGGATTCTCCGGAGCATTCACGCCGCCGTCCAGCTCATAGCGGACGGTATAGCGGATGGCCTGATACTGCGCTTTGATCACAAGATCCTGACAGACATTCTCAAAACTTCCCTCCCAGCCGATAAATTCATATCCGGCGGGCGCCGTAACCTCGGGCGCCGTGGCGCTGCCCCCGGCCTCCACTTCCTCAGTCTTTATGACTTTGCCGTTCCAGCCCTCAAAGGTCACATGGTAGATCACCGGATTATCCGGATTGTCGGGGTTATCCGGGTTGTCCGGATTATCTGGATCTTGTGTCCCTCCGGATGACGCCACCGTCACGGCGCAGACGGCTTCCAGATCTCCCACGGACGCCTTGACCGTACAGGTTCCCGCGCCTACCGCGCGGACAACACCCTCCGAGACTTCCGCCACCTCTGCATTGTCCGTACTCCAAACCACCGTCCGGGTGGCTGCATAGCTGGGGAAGATCTGCGCCTGCAGCGTGGTTTCCTCTCCCATTTTCATGCTCACCTTGGCAGGTTCCAGCCGGATTTGGCTGGCGGGAATCTCCACGTTCAGCTCCGCCTTGAGTACGTCCTCACGCGCGCTGACGCTCGGCGATTCATGCAGCACATACAACACTTCTCCCCGGCACAGCGCGCTGCCGTACAGATACAGCCCGGAAGAGGACAGATCTTTTGTCTCCTCCCGGACTTCCCCGCCCTCCATGGGAATACTGCAAATCTGGTTGGGCGTGTTATAGTAAAGTCTGTCTCCGATGCGGAACAGCCCCGAAAAAGCCCCGACCCAATATCCGCCGCCGCTGCTGGACCATGTGCCGATATTGTTCTTTATGACGACTGCGTCATCTGCCAGATCGGACATGTCTTTTCTGCTGATCGCTTTATTGCTATTGTCGATGTAATAGCACTGCCCCTCCGACAAAACAAGCGGCGAGCGGCAATTTGTCCAGAAAGCGTCGTCGTAGCGGTCATCTTCGGCCTTGAGTGCGACCGTCTTGCTCCCCTTGGTGATCACCCAGTCGTGATGATTCTCGCTGCCGCCCCCTCTTAGCTGGGAGAACGCCTCGTCACTGACAAACATATAGTTGTGTACGGCGCGCCCCAGATTGTCCCACACGGGATCATCCCAAGTCACGTCCACCTGATAATAGCTTCCGTCCAGCCGGATCAGATTCCATGCGTGGTTCATGGCGTCGCTGCTCACCATATAGCACTCGATGCCGGCCTTGTTGCACAGAAGCTTATAGGCCAGCGCATAACCCTGACACACCGCAATCCGGTTCACCAGAACGCCATAAGCGGAATAGGAAGAGGCGGGTACCGTATGATTGTTCAGATTCTCATAGTCATATTCGCAGTTGACCGTCAGATAGTCATGCAGGACAATGGCCTTTTCCAGCTCGCTCATCCCTTCGTCAATCATCGACAGCGCATCGTTTACCGCAGACCAAAACGCCTCGTCGTCACATCCGTCCAGATACTCCAGACTGACGCTGACCACGCTCTCCCCGCTGTAAGAATAGCGGAAACTGCTCCGGACAAAATACAGATCCGGATGGTCATTGAGTACGCCGAACACAAAGCCCGACACCTCGGATACCTTGATGTGGTACGCCGACAAGTCGATGGACGCTTTTCTGGCCAGCAGCTGCCGATACAGATATTCCTCCGCATCGGCCAGCTCGCTCTCCGTGGCATACGGCCGCATCTGCGGCTCGTCCCGATACGCACTCTCGCCGAGTACGCTGAATGCGCCCTCCTGATAGACGCCCTCGCCGCCCTCCACATAAGCGGTTCGGATGTCCGCTACAGCCCCGACGTCCGCCCCCCCGAAGGAGGTCTCTTCATAGACAGACTGCACCTCTGCGGCGGATTCCGCCGTCTCTGCCAATTCGGCCGTCACAGATTCCGCCGCCCGCACAGGTATTGCACTCTGGGGCAGGGACGCCGCCGCCAGAACCGCCGCCAGAAAATAGGCCGACAGCCGCTTGCAGTTTCTTTTTGTTAGTGGATTCCTTTTTCGATTCATTTCTGCTGCTCTCCTCATTTTATGATAACTCTCCGGGCGATTGCGAAACGCTACGTTTCGTAAAGGGTCATTGTGCAAATTGTATACTCCAACGCAGACACGCTTGCGCTCCCACCTCACCGCAACGGTACATAAGACGCTAAAATACAGCGTCTAAGTACCAGCGGTTCGCTAGGGTCTGCTTATGGGGTATACAACTCGCACAATTCGGATTCCGGAAAATATCGTTTTGCAAATGCCCAATCAATACCTTGTGATAAAATAGGTGGCGTCCTCCAGCGTACTGCGGGAAATCTCCCGCCCCCAGTGTACCGAAGAGTTATAATTGCCCTCCGCCACAATGACGCTGTCCGACCGAACTTCCAGAATGATGACCGAGTGGGTATTCCCGTTGATTCTGGCGATATCTCCCACCCGCACGGCATTGGGATCCGTATGTTGTCTGGCGGGAGCCGAGCCGAAAGCCGCGTCGCTGAGCATGAATGCAAATCCGGCGCATCCGTAGCCTCCGGAATAGATTCCGCCCTTCCACGCGTAATAGTTATCGTTCGTCCACGGCGTTCCCTCGGGGTATTTGTCCTTCATGGCGATGATGGCGTCGTAGATCTCTTTCTCCTGTTCCGCTGCGGACTGCATGGTATTGACGGTAAACTCGGCCAATTTTTTCTTGGTCAAGGTGGAAGTCGCCGTGATGGTATAGATGCCGATCTCCTTCACTTCCAGCTGCGCCTCGAAGGTGGATGCGCTCACTTTCAGCGTGACGGCCTGTTTGTCCGACACGACCCAAGACACTTTCTCCGTCTCCAGTGCGCGGGACAGATTGTTGACGTCCGCTGTCAGCGCATAGGACTTCTGCCATGGAATGGCAATGCCTTCCGAACCGATGAGTATTCCTTCCGCATCCGGCTCTTTCCGAAGCTCCTCCATACTGACTACGCGCACATCCAGCACATCGTCGTCAGTGAGCATTGCCTTTCTGGTGGTAAACGAGATCTCGGGAGAGGTCTTCGTCCGGCTGCCGTCCGCACCCTGATGCGCCGTCACCGCCACGGTGTAAGCCTTATTGCGGTCCAGCCCGGAAATCTCGCAGGTATAGAGCGGCGCGGTCTGGGTACTGTCCTCTCCGATCAAGAAACGGTATTCGGCGTCCGCCTCCCGCCCCGTCGTCTTTTCCTTCAGCGTGATACTGTAAAAACCGTCCGCACCGGCCAGCGAAAGCACCGCCGCATCCGGCACAAATTTAACCGCCGCCGTGGTATCCCTCGGAACCACCGAGCGGATGACGGGGCCGTCGGAATCCGTAGACAAAAGCGCCCTCCCGTATCCGGCGGACTCCTCCGATGCCTCACTCCAAGCCACCGCGTAAGGCACGACCGTCACATGGAAAACGGACAGGGTTTCCTTGCTGAGCGTGGAGGTGACGGTGACGGTAAACGTCCCCGCCTTTAAGGGATTGATCTGCGCCTGATAGGTGTCCTTGGACACCTTGACCGTGGCGATTTTCTTGGTGTCGGAGGAAATCGTCCATTTTAATTTATCCGCTCCCAGCACACGGTTCAGCTTCTTTACCTGCGCCATGAACACATAAGTCTCGTTGCTTTGCAGCAGGATGCTCTCCTTGGAATCATCCACTTTCCTTCCCATGGAAGCGGGATTTTTGCGCAGCTCCTGCAGATCAATATAGTTTATGTCAATCGACCCGCCCGTTGCCAAAAGGGGCTTTAAGGTCTTGAATTTCTTGGCCGCACATGCGCACTCTGCACTCCCGTAATGAGCCGTGATGCGGACGCTGTAATCATGTTCCGCAGACAATCCGGTAATGGTGCAGACATAGAGCGGATTCTTCTCCGTACTCTCGTCTGACTCGGCCATCGCATACCGTGCATCCGCCGCCGATTCTCCGGTAGCTTTGTCGATGATCTCCGCCGTATATCCGCTCGGCTCTCTCACCGTGGCGGCGGGTTTGAATTTCACGATGGCGGAGGTGTCTCTGGCTGTGATCTTCCGGATCACCGGCTGTGCCATATCCGTAATCCGCAGCGTGGCGGATACGGCGCTCACCGGATTTGCCGACGTTGCATGATCCGCCGCCGCATACAGCTCGACGGGAACCTGCAGCGAATTGCCCGATTTGGCATTGCCCGCTGCATCCGTCAGGAACGCCGCCGCCGTGATTACGGTGTCCGCTGCATCGGCCGCCGGTGTGATATCGAAACAGTTGGTGCGCCGGATCTGTGCCAGCGCCGCCTCGAAATCTACTTTTTCCAGATTGATCTCAGAAGCGCTGCCCTTGACGTCATAGCCGACCACGTCCCTGAGCCGCACGCTCTGCCCTAAGGCCAGCGTCGTCTTTTTCGCCGTCAGTTTCTGCGGCTCTTTGATCACCCGCACCGTGATACGGTTGGATTCCCGCACCGTGCCGGAGGCATCTTTCCCCGTCACATAGAGCTGCGCCGTACCCGCCTGCGTCCCCAGCTTGAATCTGCCGTTTTTGTCCGCGGAGGCAACTTTCGTATTGGTACTCTTATAGCTGACTTTCGTGTAGGCGGCGTCCGCATCCTGCACACTGTAGAAGAGCTGCACGGGAACCGCCTGACTGCCGTTTCCTAAGACGAACAGATCGCCGGAAAGGGTTCTGCCCGCCTCATCCTGCGCTGCCAGACTCACCTGCGTCAGAATCTTTTTCTTCGTCTTGGTCTGTCCGCTGACTGCTCCTGCAAAATACAGCGCGCCCGTGCGGCTTTGGGACACGCACCGGAAGTAGAACACATAGGGCGTATCCGCCCTCAGTCCCGCGATATCCTGCGTCTTCGCTCCCGCGGAAGCGGACGCCAGCGCGCATTCCGACACACCGAATTTCGCTTCCAATCCATCCTGTAGACGCTGTCTCTGCGTGTCTGAGAGATCGGACAAGAACCTGTCGTCCATTCCCTGCTCAGTGAGCGCCGCTTCGATAGAACTCTTCCAGTTGTTCTTCGCTTTGCCCATGGTGTCTTTATTGATCGGCAGAGCGTAAATTTCCATCTGCTGTCCCGTAGTATTTGCTTTCCAATTCGCAGTGACAGCAGTATCCTTGATCTGCGTGATCTTGACGCCGCCCGGCGCCGTCGGCACTTTGACCGTCATTTTCACAGACGCCGTAAGCCCCTTGGCAATCCTGCCTTTGTCGTCTTTCGGCGTATTCCCGTCGCCGTCCCGGGCAGTCACCGTAATCGTCGCGGTTCCGGGTTTTAACGCCTGCAGCTCCCCGGTGACGCGGTTTATGCTGATGACGGAAGGATTGTCGGAAGTGAATACTTTCTGAATCACATCCCCCTCATAATATTTCACGATGCTGACGTCCGCCGTCCGCTCCTGCCCCACATAAATGGTTGAGGAGAGTCCGTTGAACTTGATGGATTTGGGCAGACGAGCCTTTTCGTCGATGATCTCTATCACGCAATGCTGCGCCGTCTCCACACGGACGGTCTGTTTCTCCTGCTCCGTCCATGCGATGACAAGATCTTTCGCCATAGGTTCCGCGATCTTGAAAACCAGCGTCACATACGAGCCGTCCTCCGCAACCCGGGAATAGAAAGCGTCATCTTCCGGCGTCTCCACCCGCACCTGACCCGTAAAACTTGCGGTTCCTTTCATGGACTCCGGCGCGTCCACCCGCAGCGCGGCATAATTGCCCGCAGTCTTCTCCGTCTTGCCCGGGAGCAGAACCTCCGGGGAATACGCCACACATTGATAACTCACCGTAACCTTCTGCCCGGCGTCCTCCGCGCGGGTCAGGAAGGAGGACGCCTCCATGCCCTGCACGGTCTCTTCCTCCGGTGTGCTGAATTTCTCAAACGCCCCTTTCTTCAAAGCCGCGGTATTCAGGCTGTACCGCGTTTCCTGATAGACGGAAGCATTGCTGTCCGTGTCATAATCTACAGCCACGGTGACCGCATCCGATTTGGAGAGATTTAAGATGACGTCCACATAGCCGTCCCGCAGCGTGGAATCCTTGAACGAATATTCCTGTGAGATCCACTCTCCGGCCTGTTCGCAGGATACTACGATCCTGCCGTCCTCCGTGAATTTGGACGGATCCGCCTGAATCCGCAGACCCAGATAATATCCGATCTCTCCCGCCGCCGTCTGCGGATCCGCTCCCAGATATCCGGTACACCCGTAAACCGGCATCAAAACGGATTTTGAGGCGTTCTTGGCAATGATCTCCGATCCTTTCACGGTATAGACCGCCGCCATCTTGTCCGCCGTCTGCAGCAGATTGCCGTCAAGCGCCTTGATCTGCCCGTCGTCTAAGGCGGTGACGGCAGAGAGGACGCTGCCCTCTCCCGGCCGGTAATCCTCCACGGAAATTTTGTCCATGAAATTCTGAATGAACCGCGGATCCTGCCACAGTTCCTGCAGCGGGGACGTCTTAAAATTCTTGCTGCCTTTTAGGAAACGTTTATCGCTGCAGTCGATATAATAATATTTTCCCCCTAATTCGACAATATTGTAGGTGTGTGCGCCCGCATCCGTCCCCATCAACACCTTTGCGGAGATCCCCATCTCCCGGATCAGGCGGTAGAAGAGCAGGGCATAGCTCTGGCAGGTTCCCTTTCCGTCATGGAGGCCGCTGTAGGCCGTGTGGTACAGCCCCTCGTTTGTTCCGTCCACCCAAGTGATCTGATCAGCCACATACTCATAGACCGCCTTGATCTTGTCATAATCGCTTTTATTCCGGTCCGAATAGAACCTGCCGCCCGGACGGTTGACCATTTTGTCGATCTGCTCATCCATCCAGTCTTCCTGTTCCTTCGTGGTCAGGTATCCCACATTGCTCAAGACCATGGCCGCATAACTGTCTCCATAATAAGAGACCGTCTGGGTACTCGACTCATACCGGGAGAGTCCTTCTCCCAGATAATCCCCCTCGCCGGACTTCATGCCGGGTCTGTCCTCATAGAAATCAAAAGCTTCCTCATCAATCAAGTCAAAAAAGTCCGCGTCACCGCCATAGACCTTCTCAAAGACCTCACGATCCAACAGTACGCAGAAAGACTCCTGCCTGTCCCTAAAGGACGCCCGAACCGCTTCCCAGAACCCGTCGGTATTGTCATAAACCGTAAGCCCCTGCGCGTTGTCGTAATCCACCCCCGGCTCCGCCTCCAGCACCGTGAGCGGAATCGCGATTCCACCCGTGCAGCCTTGAAGCGTCACCGACACATAGTAGGAAGCATCCGCCGGCGTGGGCGCAATTCCCACAAGCTGCGCGCTGGCCCCGGACGCGTCAGAGTCCATGCCCAGATAGTCGAACGTGGGAAGGAATCTGGCATACAAACCGTCGTTGCCCGCCGGGGAGAACCCTCCCTCGCTCACACGCCACTCATTCCAATAATACCCGAGTCCGCTCTGCGCAAGAGGAACGACAACGGATTTCCAGTCCTCGCCGGAGCCGTCTTGGTAAATCAGGCGCACCCGCAGCTCAGGGCTGCTCTCGCCCACATGGAGCGTCAAAGCGTCTATGGGATTGCCCTGCGCATCCGTGATCTGAGCCCGGACGCAGTCCTCATCCCAATCCTCCAGCCCGCTGTAGATCATTCCCTGAGTGGAAACCACATTGCTGAAAGGCGTTCTCACATCCCCCTCATACACACCCTGTATTTTATAATGATATTGCGAGCGCTCATAAGAAAATCCCGCGTCGTCGATATAAGACGTCGTCGAGGCCTCCGCGCTGCCGATTCTGCCATACTCGCCGTCCGCTCCCACGGCACGGTAAATCTCATATCCCTTCAGTCTCTCGTCAAAGCTCCGTTCCCACGTCAGCGTCAGTTCCTCCGTGGAACTGCCTATATTTTTTAACGAAAGCACCGGGGGGAGCGTCGCGGGATCCACATCCGACCAATGCGCCGTCAGCGTGATATTCCCCGTGAGTACCGTGTCAAAATCAAACTGCCGTCCGTCCAGATACCAGCCCATGAAATACCAGCCTTCCCTGACAGGCTGCGCAGGCATCGCCGCGGTACCTCCGATCTCGACTTCCTGCGCCTCCACCGCGCTTCCGCCGTTGCTGTCAAAGGTGACGACGTATGTGTTCTGTCCGGGCGTCCAGACAAAAAACGTATATCCGTTCTCTTTGGCATACCGCTCTGCGGTGGAACCTTCCGCCCCATAGAAAGCGCAGCCCCAGCTCCCGATACAATCCTGTCCGAATTTCGTGGCGGCATTGGACACATAGACCTTCTGCACAGAATATCCCTGAAACGCACATTCCCCGATCTCTTTCAAGCTCTGCGGCAATACCAGAGAGACCTCCTGACCGTATTCTTCGCTGCAGCCAAGGGCGAATCCGTCAAAGGCAAACTCCCCGATGGACGTCAGCGTCTCCGGCAGAGTCAGCTTTCTGCCGGCCGCCGTGCAGTCCTGAAAGGCATATTGCCCGATGGTCTTTAAGCCGGACGGCAGCTTCACCTCGCCCACGAGACCCGTAAGCCCCATGAAAGCCGATTCCCCGATGGACGTGATCCGGTCATCCAGCACAAGCTGCCGGATTTCCTCCGCATAGGCGCTCCAGGGCGCATTCGTGTCAGGGTAATATACGAAAGGATTCTCCGGATCCTGATTTTCCGCATAAAAGCTCTTCATATCCCCGTATCCGGACAACGTGAGGACGCCCTGCTCCAACGTATAAGTAATGTGGTCGCCGCAGGTTCCCGACAGGGAATAAGATCTGCCGCCGTCCATAGTTCCGGTTTCGTGTGCGGACAGACTGTCGCTTATGGATGGTTCCGGGATTTCCTCTGCATTCTGTCCCGGTGTCCTCCGCAAAACTCTTTCTCCCGTGTCCTCCGCATATGGCGCGGCCTGCGTCCATACGCCGTCGCAGGGCAGCGCTGTAGCCGCCAGTACCACCGCCAGTGCAAACGCAAACAGCCGTCCCGCCGGTCTTCTTACAAATTTCCTGTTCCCAATCATCACATTCCCTCCCAAACCGCTATCACAAAGATCCGTTCGGCCTTCATCAAACTGCAAAGTCAACGATTGCATCATACTTTGAATCACACTTTATATGATAAAACAAATTCTCCAAATAGACAATATGTCAAAGTCAAACCTACGCCAAAATCAACACCTCCTGCGCCCTGTCAGGACGACTGCCGATAATACGCCAGCAAAAGCTCTACCACATGGCTGTAGCTGACCGTCCCCTCCGCCACGCCGTTGGCTTTCAACGTGGTATCCAGAAACGTCTCCGTGGCCTTGTCCACGGTCTCCGTCTCCAGAAGCGCCTTGCCCTCAATGCGCTCCCACTCCTCCTTAGTCACAAAGATATCATCCCGGTAGACCGCATCCAAGAGCGCCACCGGCTCCCGCGCCGCACAAGCCGCGGCGAAAGCCTCCGGATACTCCTTTGCCGCCCTGCTCAGATCCCGCTCCAGATACCCCAGCACGCTCAGATAACCGCTGTACTGAAAATAAATGTCCTCCGAATCCACACAGGCCAGATACCCGATCAGATTGGCCTCGTCCTCATAGATAAACCCCTTTAGGTGAGCCAGTTCGTGGCACATGGACGCGGGCTGGTTCATCACATACGCCACCCGATTGTAATTGGCCTCCATGGAAAAAGGGAAATACCACCCCAACATCTTCTGCTGGCACATAAAATCCGAGAAAAACATAGGCTTGGGACGCGGATAATATCCCGAAAGCTGCCCGTACTCCTCCCCCAGACGGCGCATCTCCGCTCTCGCCCGATCCGCCATCGCGTTCGACGCTCCGCCTGCGGCCAATCCGTTTGCCCCCGATCCGTCCGACGCTCCGAAGCCGCCCGGATAAAGGATATATCCTCTCTCATCCCGCTCCACCTCGCCGGAGAGCCGGTTGCACTGTTCCGCCACGAAATCGCGCAGATTCATAAACTCCTCCAGCGAATATTCCCCGGAATGCCCCTCGGAGCGCTCCGATAATCCGCCGCCCAAATATTTCTCCGAAAAAGAAGAGACATGATACAGCATGGAACAGTTCAAGGTCATGACCACGCAGACAATGAGCGCCAGCCACGCATAGCCTGCCAAATACTTCCTCACCGCCCGGAGGCCGAATCGCTTTCCGGTCAGCCGCATCACTCCCGCATACAGCACCGATAAGAAAGCCGCCGCCGTGAGGACGATTCCCGCCGCCAGCATCCACTCCCCCACGGAAAAGGGAAACCACCCCGTCACTCTTCCATAGGTGTTCACCCAGATCGGAAAAATCCACGCAACATAGGCATCGCAAAAGGCCGCACTGCTCCACGCCAATCCGTTGAGCAGCGCCGTCGCCGCCGCGATGCCTAAATATACTTTCCGGGCCGGTCTGTCAGGCTTTGGCGTTCCCTGCCGCCTGTCCGTCCGCAGCCGTTTTCCCGTCCACATGCCTCTCTCCGCTCCCATCTTTTTGTCCCGTCTGTCCGCCGTTTTGTCCCACTTTGATTCTGGATTTTTCCCAGATACGGCTCTTGTACAATACCAGCCAGATCATGGAAGAGATGCCGTTGCTGACCACCACGGAATACCAGATGCTCCGCACTCCCATATCGAGAACCGTCTCGCAGAACCAGATGGTCAGAAAGCGGAAGACCCAGAGCCTCGCCGCATCCATCGCCATGGTAAACTCCGTATGACCCGTTCCCTGAAACAGTCCCGTGGTGGCATTATAGACCCCGTTGGTGAAGCACCAAAACGCCATGATGCTCAAGAAGTCCGCCGCCATCTCCACCACCGCCGCATCGTCCGAGAAAATACTCACAATGCCGGTGGAGATCACATCCCTTGATAAAATCATACCACCAATGAACAAAAATACAACACATATTTTCATGGAAAGAAAATACCCTTCCCTTGCGCGTTCCTTCTGCCCGGCTCCCATATTCTGCCCCACGATGGTCGCCACGGCGGAACCGATGCCGTTGGAAGGCAGCGTGATCAGTCCGTTGATCTTATTGCCGATGCCATACGCCGCCATCGCCTCGCTCCCGTAGGTATACACATTTTTGGTCAAAAGCAGGAAGCCCAGATGCATACTGCTGCCGCCGATTGCCGTGGGCAGACCGATCTGTAGGATCAATTTCACCTTCTCCCGCTCAAAGCGCATATGGCGCACATCCAGATGCACCTCTTGATTCCGCCTGCAGAGCAGATAAAAAGCCACGAACGCGGGAGCCATCTTCGCTAAAAGCGTGGCAAGCGCCGCCCCGGCGGTTCCCATATTCATTCCCACCATAAACAAAGGATCCAGAACCATATTAAAGAGAATACCGCCCAGATTCAGAAACATAGGCCGCACCGTATCTCCCTGCGCCTGCTGCACCGCGGAGAAAATATTCACCATATACAGAAACGGCATATCCCAGATTACAATGCGCAGATACATGCAGGCATGGCCGAAAATGTCTCCGTCCGCCCCCAGCCAGCGCACAATACCGGAAGTCGCCGCAAACACCGCCGCCGCACAGAAGAGTGAAAAACACCCGGCACAGGCAAAAATCTGATTCGCCATGGATTTGGCATTCTCCTTCTCGCCCGCACCGATATACTGAGCAATCAGCACGGAACCCGCCACGGTGATCCCCGTTCCCACACTGATGATAATATTCTGCATGGGCGTCACCAGATTGATGGCGGCCAGCTGCTCCGTCCCGATCTGCCCCAGCCAGTAGGTGTCCGTCAGATTGTACATGGTCTGCAAAAAACTGTTGATGACCACCGGAACCGCCAGCGACAGGATCGCCCGCAGCATACTCCCCTTTAAAATGAAGTCCTGATTGTTCTTCGTCTGATTCCAGAATTTCCCGTTTCCTTTGATCCGACTCATGCCGCTCATTCTACCACTCCCTTTTCCCCTCTATTTTACAACAAAAAGACAGCGTTATCCGCCAGTTATTTAATCAACTTTCGGAAAAACGCTGTTTTTTTGTGATTTTGTCAACAAGAGTGTCATCCCGGACGCCATTCCGGAATGCAACTAGGAAGACCTGTTTGGCAAATCTGCGTTACTGAAAGATCGCTTTGCCGTCCGCCTCCGCATACTCGGAATACTCTTTCCAAATATTGCAGAGCCATGTCTTGCCCTGATTCAGGACGATCTCATTGCCGTCCTCGTCATAAAAATGGTTGGCGTCATAATCGCTCTCGTGCTTCCAAGTACCCTTAATCATTTTGCCGTTGGTGAACACGCAGGCGTCGCCCGTGCCGTGCAGACCGAACGCCAGATAATCGTGGTCGTCCCTCACCTCGCCATGGCAGACTTTGAAGATCACATTGGTGACCGCCACCTGCTCGCCGTTCATCTCGTCAATCTGTTCTGCGCCGTACTGAGTGCGGTAATAGAGACCGTCTTCCGCATTATAGGTAAAGCAGGCATTGTTCTGGCCGTATCCACCCTTGTTGCTCTGGCTTCCGCCGGGACGGATCTCCAGCGCGTCGGGGAAATCCGCATACTCCGCCTTGCAGTCATTGGCAAACAGATACGCCTGAGGATCGCGGCCCAGATCTTCAAAACGCCCGGACTCTTCGTAAGTCTTGCCATATCCCTTCGCTTCCACGCCCGCGCTGTAACCCTTCACGGACTGATCCGGCGCGTCGCTGCCGTCGCTGGGGCTTGCCGCCTTCAACCACATATATGCGGTAAACTCGGTGGCGTAACCGCCGCTTCTTCTATCCTGTCTTCTCGCAAACGCAGCCTCATAAGGACTGGAAATGCCGCCCACCGCCTGAGAGATGTTGTCCACTCTGGAGGAATTCAACAAGTCTGACACATAGGGAACCGCCAGCCCCCAATGACAGTAAATGGCGTCCAGCGCCATGGCCTCGTATACAAAATAATCGCGGCTGCTGCGGATCGGCCCGATATAGGTCATATCGTCGTAATCTTCCACCACGCACATCAGACGGGTGATACGCCCCTCCACAGGCGCCTCGTAAATGATGCTCGCCTGCGTGATTCCGTACTGGGGCATGGCAGGGGGATTGTTGGGGATCATGATCGCTAGCGGTCTCCGCTGAACCACATCCGCATCCTTCCACTCTCCGGTGAGATAACTCTGCATCTTGCCGTCCGTCACCATTCTCTCGGTAATCACGGAAAACTCCTTGCTCTCCTCCTCCGTCAAACTCTCTTCCGTAGACTCTGCCACAGAGGAAGATTCCGGCTCGATCTCCTTAATAATCGGACCGTCTGTAGACTTGCCGCAGGCCGTCATCATACAAGTTGCAATCAAAATAGCTGCGATGATCTTCTTTTTCATGTGATAATCCTTTCGTAAAAAATATACTTCAAAACCCAAGTTCTATTTTATCTTCTGTTTGCCGTTTTGTCTATTTAAAATATCTTAATTTTTGTCTTTTTCCAGAAATAACCAAATAATTCGTACACTATTCCTACCCTATTCCTGCATCCTGTTCCTACATTTTCCCACATCGGCTGTCCGTCATTCGATTTTTTCCAATTCCTGCCGCATCCAGCTCAGTTCCCGTTTCGTATAAATTTTCTCCGTAATATCCGATACCGCATGGCCTACCATGTATTTAATCGCATATTCGTCAACGCCGTACCGTTTGGCCGCCGTGACAAAATGCGTCCGCCCGTCGTGAGGTCTGTGCAGCGGATTCAGCTTCAATTCCTCCCGTATCCGCACAAACCCTTTGTGGTAACGGTCATAAGTCAGCATGGTGTTCTGCCGGTTCCGCATCGGCGTCATGCAGTTGAACAGGTACTGGCTTCCCATAAGCTCCGCCTCTCTATATCTGCGCGCCACCAATCCCCTGATTCTGGGATGAATCGGCACCACCCGGTCCGTACCCGCCTCCGTCTTCATTCCGCCCTTGAACGTCCACTCCTCCAAATCGGTATTTTCCAGCTTCAGCAGACCGATTTCCTGCGGCCGCCACCCGGAATAGCACTGGATCAGCAGCACATCCACATAGCGCTTGTCGTCCACATGCTCCCAGAGCCGCTTCATCTCCTCGTCCGTAAAAGCCAGATGCCCTTTCTTCACCGTCACAATCTCCTTGATAACCTCATCCGGCAGATGAAAAGTTCTCGCATAATTCCGATCCACAATCTCATATTCCAACGCATAATCCAACATGAGATTGAACAGGGATTTGATCTTATTCTTGGTGCTGGCGTTGGGATGCTGCTGTCTGCCCCTAACCACCGCAACCCCTTCCTCCATACAGGCTTTCACATGGCGCGCACGCACATCCGCCGCACGCATATCGTACAGGGAAGAACAATATCCCCAAGCCAGCGTCACCGCTTGAATGCTCGCCTCGGATTTTAACGTCTTGAAATACTCTGACGTCCATCTCCCGTACAGTTCTTTCACCGTGATGGCGGAATCCATATCATAGGGATTCCTGTGATACTCCACCAGCGCCGCATAGGCCTCGCCGTATGTGGAAAAATAAGCCGCCGGTTTGAGGGGTTTGCAGATGGGCCGCCCGGCCGGAGTCTTGCCCACCGTCACCATCGCCCGGAACGGCTTTCTTAAATTCCGGTTTTTGATCTCGCTTATCTGGCCGAATCCATTGGGCAAACGCCTGTGTCTGTGCGCCGATCTGCCCGGTCTCCTAGTCTTGGCGTCCGCCCGCATCGGATAACCGCAATGCGGACAATGCAAAGCCTTATCGCTCACCTGCAGTTCGCATTCGGGACATTTTATCAGCATAATGCTCACCTCCGTATCGCTTATCATCAGCTTGTCATCAGTAAGCATATCCGTCCGCCGGGAAATTGTCAATCTGTCCCGCAGCGGGAATCCTAGGCTGTCGCTTAGGATACAGATTACACTCCCGCCCGCTGCAGAAAGGACTCAATGCTCTCCGCTCCTGCGGCTGTCTTCAGCCACTGCTTCAAGACGCTCAGATCCTGCTGGCTCAAAATCTGCTCCCGAAGGTACTCAGGGACAGCGCCCAATTCTTCCAGAAGAAACAAGACCGATTCGGCCTTTCCCTCGGCTCTGCCCTCCGCGATCCCCTCGGTCATTCCGCGCTCATACTCCGTCTTGCGCATGGCGCGCCGGGTCTCTTCCTCGTCATACTCAAAAATACTCATGAACCTAACCTCCGCCTTATTCGCCAGCAGGAATTCCTTCAGAACCCCCTGAGCGATACACTCGTCCACCGCGCGGTCTACTGCTTCCCCGATGGGCAGAGACCCCGCATAGAACCTGACCTTGTCCACATACTGCATATACTCCCCCAACGTCTGGCACTGAGCTTTCAAATCCTCATTGCATCCGGCATTGATATTGAACACCTGCACAATCAGCTCCAGTTCCGGCTCCGCTCCCTCCCGGCCTGCATAGGCGTCCGAAAGCCGCATGGAAAGCCGTTCCGGGCAAGGCGCAGTCCCATTGTAGAATACCATGAAATGAGGCGCCGGAACAGGAACCGTCCTGCCGCCGTAGAGGTTCTCCCCCGCCGTAAGCCTCCCGTACTCCGCCGCCACATACTGCAGAAACCGCAGCGGCATGTTCGGGTTCACGGTGGACTGATGCTCAAACAGATAAAGGTTCATGTCGATCAGCAGGGCAACGTCATTCTTCACCCCCAGATAGACGGCGCTCTCCAGCGTGACGATCTCCAGCGCCGCCGGATCACGGTAATCCTTTCCCGCAACCGCATTGTAAAGCCCCAGCAGCCTCGCCCGGTCCCGGAAAAGCATCCGAAATACCGTGTCCTTGTAACAGCGGTTCGGGTGCGCAGCCGCAGGACGGGTTTTCCTGTGTTTTCTCTTCATAAGTACCTCCTTTTGGGGGTGCATTTCCCAAAAAGGAAATGCAGAGGAAAACCCGGCTGTTCCCGTCCCGGCTTCCTGTTGACCCCGTGCGTTTTGATGTGTGGGTAAAAGCACAGATTTCGTTTGAAGTCAGACGGGAGAACTCCCTAAGACATGGCGCAGCCATGGATGAATCCAAAGAATATATGCTTTTAGAAAAGTATAGCAGAGCCATTGGGGATTGGCAAGAAATATTTTTGTTTGCGCCACGTAAAACACTGTGATGCAAAAATGTTTTATCTGATTGACACTGTTTGCTCATCGCACATATAATAGACTCAAAATAATAGGAGGTTGATGAATATGTTCCCTAAAATAATTCAGGTTGTTCCAACGAGAGAGTATACCGTGTATGTATATTTTGAAGACGGCAAAATTGTATGCTATGATGTAAAACCTCTATTGGATAAAGAAGTGTTTGCCGTTTTAAGGGAAGTTGAATATTTTATAAAACCTGTACGATAATGAACGATACCTTAGCATGGGATGTATCTGGAAACAGGGATAACACTATGTGTATTGATATTGATCCGGATATGTTGTATGGGTTAGATGCTATAAAAGAGAAGCTGCCGATCAGTACATGGGAGCGATGATTTTCTGGTTTGGCAAATCCGTATTCCGAAATCTACTGTTGCGCTATTTTACCCTTACGCTAAAACCCTTAACAGTCCGGGGCGAATCGGTAAGCAATACCGTCTTGTAGTTACAATTCCTAAAACCCTATCATTCCGTCATTCTTTTCTTTCTTCCGCTATACTCACTCTTTCCACCATCACAGGCGTTTGCGAAACACTCTAATTTACAAAGAGTCATTGTGCAAATTGCACATTCAACGCAGACCCGCTTTCGCTCCCACCTCACCGTAATGGCACATAAGGCGCTAAAATACAGCGCCTAAGTGCCAACGGTTCGCTAGGGTCTGCTTATGAATATACAATCTGCACAATTCGGATTCCGAAAAATGCAGTTTCGCAATCGCCTTTCCACCATCATATCATCCACACGGCTTGTCTGAGTTTTGTCTGCATTTATTCCTTGCTTATTCCTACATTGTGGCGAACCAGCCCGCTAAAATACAGCATTTTCAAATTCTAATATAAAAGCTAGCTTAGTATGATGCAGGGGTCAGTGTACTTCTCTGTACATATGCATCGTGAAAAGTAAGAACAACAAACCAATCTAAAAGGAGGAAGGAAAGAAATGTTTGAGCAATTAAACATGACGAAAAAGCTGAAGCGGCGAATCGGCAAAGCAGTTTCCATTGCGTTGTCGGCTGCGATGCTTGTGACAGCGCTTCCGGCAGAACTGCTGGGAGGGGTCGCGAGTGTGAAGGCGGCGGATGTAACAGAGTCTTCTGCTGTCAATTTTACACAGTCAAAATGGACGGAAAAGACAATCGATAATTCTAAAAAATATGTCCGTACAACGAAGTGGGATTTTAATACGGGCGTATTGTCAAGAAATAGCGAAGGAACGTTGCAAGAAGGCGATCCGAATGTTGAGTTGAACAACGGGGAGTCTTTAAAAGGGCTTAAATATGAGTATATTGGCAAGGCGGAGAGTAACTTGCCAAAACTCGTTATGTGGAAACGTCAATATGAAGGCAACTTAAGTATAGTAAATTCTGGAAATGTGAAAATTGGCGATGGAGATGCTCGTCTTGCGATCCCCTTAAGCGAAGACACAGAATCTGTTGATATAGCTTTTACTATGTTTAGCAAGACTGCGGCACGCATCATTGGCATTGGTGACGGTACAACCTGGTTAAATATATCCCAAGATAGTTCTAAATCCAACACTGATCCACATGTAACGGAAGTGAGCTTGAGTGGGGATAAGCAAATAGCTTATTTTAAGAAATCTAATAATGTATATAGTGAAGATAAACTCTCTAAAGTATATACATTTGATTCAGCCAAAGATAATATAGGTGAGGCAGAATCTGTTTCCTATTATACAGATCCTAAAACTGGAGATAAATGGCTGTATATAATAGTAGGCGCTACTACGGCTAATGATACTTCCAAAGGCAAAACCGGTGAAGCCAAATTTATAGACCTTACCATCACCGAGACCAAACCCGTCAAGGAGGAACAGGAGAATCCGACCCCCACGCCTCCCCCTGTTGTTGATCCCGATGACCCTCCTTCTCAAGGGGGCGATGACGACCTCATCACTTATACAAGCACCTATCTGTTTACGGATGGTAGCATCGTTCCTGCAGATACGAAATTAAACGGAGATACAGCCGTAACCTCCGCCGACGGAAAGTTGAAGATTGAATCCGGTACCCAGAATGGATATGGATATAATGGAGAGCAGCATGGTGCCGTTTTCAAAAACGGCAATGTTATCACGATCCATGTGCTTGGCAAAGCCAAAGTATTCATCGGCGGCTGCCAATTCACGAATCCAAAGAATTCTGAGGATACAAACACTACAACACTAACGGTAACAAGCAATGGCGAAACCGTTAAGGCTTTTGATACACTTCATACAGACAAGTGCTATCACAACGATAAAACCGCAGGTTTGTCGTTTGAATACGATGGTGAAGAGACTGATTTGGTTATGACGTTTGGCGGCGACGGTACTACCTATGTCCCGATCATCACCGTGGAGCGAACCGAGCCTAAGCCTACCAAGAGCGAGGTGAAGGCTAGCGTTATCGTAAAAGACAACGACCATCTGCTTCAGACGGGCGATACCATCAAGCTGGTAAATGCGGCAGATGAGACAGATGCGATTGACATTACTTCTTATACTTCTTCTGACGGAGAAGATGTAGAATTAAAAGCGAATTCGACTTACAATATCGTTTCCAGCAACGACGATATCAAAGCGACCGCAGACGGGAAGACAACTGTTACGACGACCACGGAAGACCTGAATGTAGAGGTAGACCTGAAGTCCACGGTTGTAAACCCGACCGTAACCATTAACGCTGCGGCCGAGGTAGCAGGTAAAGAGTACAAGCTGACTTTGACCAACGAGAGCGACCCTGCGGATAAACATGATCTGGTTAATGGCGAAACTGTCAAACTGAAAATCGGCGCAACCTATAAGCTCACCTGTGACAATGAGGCTGTGGAGGCTTCTATCAAAGGTTCCGTGCTTTTGACGGTTGCCGAGGATCTGGCTGCTTTGACGATAGCGGTCACAGGGCCTGACACCACGCATCACACTTATGATGTATGGGATTTTGGCGCAGAGAAACTGACGAACACAGAGCTGATTACTTATAATAATCTGCTTACCGCTGATATTATCAACGGCTGGTTTTCCAAGATCGATCCCAAGTATACTCCCGGTTCGGTCATTCCGCAGAACACGCTTGAACCGGACGGCAAGGATGTGGATGCAGGAAACGGACTGACACTGGTAAGTAACGGACAGAAAGGCAAGTGGAGACTTCGTGGATTAAAGACAAACACGACAATTTCAAGTGAGCAGAATGAAGACTCCCTCACAGATGAATCCGGCAACTCTTATCAGGGAATCATGTATGACAATGCCGGAAAAGGCAAAATGTGGATGACGCTGGAAGTGAAAGCCGGAGACAAGGTGAAGGCGGTTGTATCCAGCAATGGCACAGCGTCCACGATTACCTGGGAATCTCCCAGCAAAAAAGACGTACAGACATTTGAGTTTACCCGCGCAAGCCGCACAAAACTGGCAAATACCTGTGTGTTCACGGCTGCGGAGGACGGCGCATATAAATTATACACGCCGAACGAGAAGCTGGTAGTAGCCCGCATTTACCGCGAGAGACCCAATACCGCGACCGTGAGCGGCGCGGTAACACTTCCCACAAGTATTACTTGGAGCAATGACGCCAAACTGGTATTCACCAATCAGACTACCGGACAGCAGACAGAGGCTGTTGTGACGACTGGAACTGCCGGTAACTTGACCTATACGGTATCTCTGCTTGAGCAGTACGGTTATGACGTCAGTCTGGAGAATGTGGAAGGCTGCGTGGTTGGAGCCAACAATACGCTGACGCTGCCTAACGAGATCGGCCAACTCCAGTTCAATGTGGACTGTATCGCGGTTGATCTGGTGGCGGTGACAGGTTCCCTTGCGGATCTGACGCCCGAAGCCGCAGAGAAACTGGTACTGAAACTGAAAAATAGCGAGAAGATTTATGTTCCGAAGATTACGATTGATACGGAGCATGTGACCTATAGCGCGAAACTTGAGAGAGATGTGGAATATACGGTGACGGTATTGGACGTAGATGATTACACATTGGAGACCACCTCTGTCACGGCAAGCGCAGATGGTACGCAAGATATCAAATTTAAGAAGAAACCCACATATGCGATCAACGTGACGCTGGAGGGACCTTCTGCGGATGATGCAGCAAAAGTAGCGCTGACGTTCTCCCGTCTTGATGGGAACTTCGAGCCGGACGGCTACGAATACAGCTTCACCGGTACGCAGAATATCGAGTTAAGAGACGGGCAGTATAAGGTAAAAGCAGAACTGACAGGCTATACCCAGAAACTGACCTCCGACGTCAAGGTAAACGGCGCGGCGGTAGAGAAAACCATCGTGATGGTATCAAACGCTCCCGCACCGGCCATTCCTTATCAAGAAACCATTACCGTTGGTGCGACAGGCGACTACCAGACCATCAATGACGCTCTGGCTGCAGTTCGCCGCATGACGCGCACAGACAGCCAGCGTGTAACCATTTCCATTGCACCCGGCAATTATGAAGAAATGCTGGTTGTGGATGTTCCGAACGTGACGCTGAAGAACAGCAGCACAACGCCCAGCATTGAGCTGAAGAACAAGGGCGTTGACATCGACGAGAACGCAGTACGCATTACCCATTACTATGGACACGGCTACACCTATTACAGCATGAACGAAAGCAGCAAGTATGACGCCGACTTGCTGGCAGTCAACAAAGAGAACGGATATCCCTCATTTGTAAATCCCGGAGCCGGAAGCACGGCTGAAAGCTACTGGAATGCAACCGTGATCATCGCTGCAAACGGTTTTCAGGCCGAGGGCATTATCTTTGAGAATTCGTTTAACCAGTATATGTCCGAGAAGGCAACGCAGGACGTCATCGTAAAACAGAGCGGCGCCACAGAAGGCGACGTTGCCAGATCCGAAATGAAGGCAGGCGATACCACCGTACAGAACAAGAAATATGTGGAGCGTGCGGCGGCACTGGCTATCAAAAACAACATTACTGAAAGCTACTTTGACAACTGTAAATTTGTAGGCCGTCAGGATACGCTGGATGGCGGAAGAGGATCCACAGCAGCTTTCTATAACTGCTCGATCTACGGCGGAACAGATTTCATCATGGGACCCATGACCGCTGTATTCGCAAAATGTGATCTGGTGCTGAACACCATGGAAGACGGAAATGATGTGGCATATATCACGGCTCCCCAGCAGTCTTCCGGCAGGGGCTACCTGATGTACAACTGTGAAGTAAAATCCACCACGCCCAGCGTGGATACCGCTTCCACAAAGGTTTCTAAGCCCGCTTATCTGGGTACCCCTTGGGATTCCAATGGCGAGGCAGTGTTCTACTACACGATTATCGGAACTTCCAACTTTGCGGACGCCCCTGCTTCCTATGTATTGCCGGAAGGCTGGAGCAACCGTCTCTCCACACCGACGGACAGCCGGCTTTATGAGTACAAGACCTACGAACTGACCACAGACGCAGACGGCAAGGCAATCGACAACAGTGCAAGCAGAAAGTTTGGTCAGGTTCTGACCGAGCCTCTGTTGGATGACAACAGCACCATCTGCGTGGAAGCTTTCCTCGGAGACTGGAAGCCGTTTGCGGGCAAAGACATGAAGATCGTGCTGCCCGATAACACCACGCTCGACGAGCCCTTTGAGCCTTCCTTCGACGGTTGGGATAAGGTTGCAGAACCTGTCATCAGCGGCATAGACTATGTGAGCGGTGACGGCAATGACAAGAAGATTATTGTAAAGGTGACTGCTGACGTCAGCGACAATGGCGGCCAGCGTATCAAAGTGTCCGTAAAAGATGCAAAGGATGCGGATGCGGTAGCTCAGACCAAGTCTTCCACTGAGAAGAAAACGGAGCATACGTTTGAATTTACGCTTCCCGGTCCCGGCACATATGAAGTAACCGCAGCTTTGCAGCGGAAAGATCAAGCCGATAAGGTTGTTACCAAGAAACTGACCATCAAAGCCAACGGAAATGTGAACATATCCGGCGGAGGTGGAGGCGAAGGTCTCTACGTCGAACTGCTAGACGACGGCGACTATACCTACACGGGAAGCGCCA
>JAMPGV010000022.1 GCA_023663735.1 Muribaculum sp.
TGGATAATTCCTTACTGGCTGTAAGGGATATTAACCATAAATATATTGTAGTAGAGATTGGAGAAAATTGAAGGAAGGAAGCGTCAGGTGAACCGGCGCTTGTCCAAAGGCGCGGGTTTTGTATAGAATCCGCGCCTTTGGGGTATGATAGCTACCAAAATCTGTATTGCATGGAGGAGCTGTCATATGGGTCAACATTTGGGAAAAGCGAGCGTCCGGCTGGAACGGCCGGTCTATATTACGGGAAGCGCCAGCGTGGTGGGCAAGAAGGAAGGAGAGGGTCCGCTGGGGCTTCTTTTTGATATGGTGGGGGAGGATGATTTGTTCGGCTGCGCCACCTGGGAGGAGGCGGAGAGCAATCTACAGAAGGATGCGGTCTATCTGGCGCTGGAGAAAGCGGGCGTGAAAGCCTTGGATGTGGACTTTTTGTTTGCGGGCGATCTGCTCGGGCAGTCCATCGCGACTTCGTTCGGGATCTCCAATTATCAGATTCCGCTGTTCGGGCTGTACGGAGCCTGTTCCACCTGCGGGGAATCGCTGGCGCTTGGTGCGCTGTCCATAGCGGGCGGTTTTGCGGACAAGGCGGTATGCGTGACCTCCAGCCATTTCGCCAGTGCGGAGAAAGAATTCCGCTTTCCGTTGGAATACGGCAATCAGCGGCCCTTGTCCGCCACATGGACCGTGACGGGCAGCGGAGCCTTTGTGTTGGGAGCTGAGGCGGACGGGAAGGAGCGTCCGGCGAGAGGGATGATATCCGGCATGACCATCGGGAAAATCACGGATTACGGATTAAAGGATTCCATGAATATGGGAGCTTGCATGGCGCCTGCGGCGGCCTCCACGCTGGAACAGCATTTTCTGGATTTTGACTGCCAGCCAGACGACTATGACAAAATTATCACCGGAGATCTGGGGAGCGTGGGACAGCGGGTGCTGATCGACCTGATGCGGGAGCGCGGGTATGACGTCGCGCCGCAGCATATGGATTGCGGCATGGAAATTTTCGACGCCGGATCACAGGATACCCATGCGGGCGGCAGCGGATGCGGCTGCAGCGCGGTGACGCTCTCCGCCTATATTTTGAAGCAGTTGGAGGAAGAGAACTGGAGGAAGGTATTGTTTATGCCCACGGGGGCACTGTTGTCCAAGACCAGTTTCAACGAGGGAAAGAGTGTGCCGGGAATCGCCCATGCGCTGGTGCTGGAGAGCTGCCTCGCAAATTAAATCAAAATATAATATTTAGATATCGCGCAGAAACCAAAGAGTTTTAGAGGAATAGAAAATTATATTGTGATTTAACACACATCTATAGATTGTATCTGTGAGGCAAAACCAAAGGGCATGAAGAGTTCAACAGAGGAATTTTCAGACGGGATTTTCCGTTGAGATTGTCAAATGCACAGGAGGCGGCAGGGATCGCTTGCAATCCATGCCGGATACTGCTACAATACTTTTGGGACGGATGCGGGGCGTGCAGACGGACGCGCCGCAGAAGAACAAGATCCCAAGGAGGCAGTATGCGCAGAATGGAATTTAAAATGGAACGGCCGGGATTCTTGGAGGTCGGACAGGAGATTTCCGTCACCGAGGGGCTGCTTCCCAGCAACTATTATTATACCATCGACCCGTCGCTTGCCATGTCGGCGAATATTCCGTTTAATAGACGGCTGGCAAGCAGAAAAGGCGTGGTGACGGACATCGTAGAGAACGCCAGAGGATTTTATGTCACGGCGCAGTTCGATGAGCCGGAAGTGGAATAAACGGTAGGAGGAAACGGATTATGTCAAAGAAAATTGCAACGGAGAAGGCTCCCGCGGCCATCGGTCCCTATTCGCAGGGAATGATTACAGGAAATCTGCTGTTTTCATCCGGACAGATCGCCATCAACCCCGCAAACGGGCAGATCGAGGCGGAGGGGATCGAGGCGCAGACGGAGCAGGTGATGAAGAACATCGGTGCGATTCTGGCCGAGGCCGGGACGGATTACGATCGGGTGGTGAAAACGACCTGTTTCTTGGCGGATATGAATGATTTTGCCGCATTTAACGAAGTTTACGGCAGATATTTTACCGAGAAACCTGCGCGCAGCTGTGTGGCGGTGAAAACGCTTCCCAAGAATGTGCTGTGCGAGGTGGAGGTCATCGCCGAGGTATAAATACCGCGATCCATGCAGATTCATACATAGTTTAGACACATTCGGGCAATACTGTCAGAGAGAAGCGGAAAGAGATATGGCGGAAGCTGACAGGGAGTAGACGGCATGGCGGAAAGCCGGATCAAGAGGAGTGTGTCATATGGGTTATATGGATTATGTGAATGCGTTCTGGGTGGGAGGCCTGATCTGCGCGGCGGTACAGATTCTGATGGAGAAGACGAAGCTGATGCCGGGACGCATCATGGTGCTTCTGGTGGTGACAGGGTCTGTCATCAGCCTGTTCGGGCTGTATGAACCCTTTCAGGAATTTGCCGGAGCCGGCGCCAGCGTTCCACTGCTGGGATTTGGCAATGTGCTGATGAAAGGTGTGAAGGAAGCCGTGGACGAACAGGGCTTTTTGGGACTTTTTGCCGGAGGGTTTAAGGCAGGAGCGGTGGGAACCGCCGCGGCGCTGATCTTTGGCTATCTGGCGAGCTTAATTTTCAAACCGAAGATGAAACAGTGAGAGCGGGTATGGGAGACGTTACAGTTTCTCATACCCGATTCCTTTGTCCGACAGGTAGCGGCAGAGGGCGTTGTCCCACGCAAGATCCGCCTCCCGGTCGGCTACAAACGTGTGATAGGAGATGCCCGTGGTGAGGAGCGCCCGGTTTCCGTCATAGCGGATGTTGAGTACGGGGGCTTTCACCTGTCCGAAGGCGGGCAGGCCTTCCAGAAGCCGTTTCGAGTGTTCCGGTTTCAGCTGCAAGACGAATTGGAAAGAAAGCGGCGCGCGCTTCCCCTTGATTAGGTCAAAGCACAGTCCCCGCAGTTCGCTCCAAGGGCGGAGATCATAAGGGATATGCTCCTTGTCCCGCTCATCGGGCGGGAAAAAATCGGTGTTGACATGCCCGTCGATATGAAAGAGGCAGGCGGTGTTGACGGTCGCCTCCTCCAGCAGGAAAGCGTCAAAGGTATCGCCGGAGAGCAGGTGCGTCATAAAATGTTTCATAGAAGTGATCTCTAATGCCAGCATGGGAACCTCCGTATCCGGTCTCGGCAGGGGACGTTTCCCCGAGCCGATCCTGTTATAACCATTTCAGTATAGCGTAAATGTCGGAAAAAAGATAGCGGAAAAGATTGTTTTGCAGAATGTTTGACCCTGAGAGAATTAATACTTTACAGAAATGGTGAAGAGTGCTATTATAAGTGGTATCAAAAACTATGTTGAAGGGTTTAGAGGGACATGAAATATAAAATTGTATTGGACAGTTGTGGGGAAATCCCAGAAGCATTCAAAAAAGATGAGAGATTCGATTCCGTGCCGCTGGGGCTGGAGGTAGGAGATTACTGCATACAGGACGACGAGCGGTTTGATCAGGCGGAGTTTCTGCGTAAGGTGGCAGAGTATCCCCAATGTCCCAGATCTTCCTGCCCCTCGCCCGAGCGCTACATGGAGGCCTATGCCTGTGAGGCGGAGCATGTTTATGTGGTGACGCTTTCCGCCCAGCTCAGCGGCAGCCACAACAGCGCCTGTCTTGCCGCCAGTCTCTATCGGGAGAAGTATGGGGAGAAGCAGATTCATGTGGTGGATTCCCAGTCCGCAAGCTGCGGGGAGACACAGATCGCCTTGAGGATCATGGAGCTGGAGGAGCAGGGGCTTTCGTTTGAGGAGATCGTGGAGCGGGTTGAACGGTTCCGCGATGAGATGAGGACCTATTTTGTGCTGGATAATCTGGAGACGCTCAGGAAGAACGGCCGCCTCTCAAGGGTGAAAGCCGTGGTGGCCTCCACTTTGAATATCAAACCGATCATGGCGGGGGACCGCGGCACCATCGTGCAGAAGGGCCAGTGCATCGGCATCAAGAAAGCGTTGGGGAAAATGGCGGAGATGGCTGCGGACACGCCGGACGCCGCAAGCCGCCGCCTGATGATTACGCATTGCAACGCGCCAGAGAGAGCGGAACTGGTCAAAAGGCTGGTGTCGGAAAGAGCTGCCTTTCGGGAGTGCATCATCATGGATACCGGCGGCGTCAGCAGCATGTACGCCAACGACGGCGGCGTGATCGTCACCGTATAAGAAAGTAAAACGCTGCGGCTGTCTGCATGGCCAGAATGGCGGGCAGGCCGTATGCGAAATACCAATGTCTGGTCTTGTGGCGGAAATACCGCATTCCCCAGACAGCGCCCAGACTGCCGCCCAGAAGGGCAGACAAAAACAAGGTTTTCTCCGAGATGCGCCATTCGCGGCGCACCGCCCGTCTCTTGTCGATGCCCATCAGGGCGAAAGCAATCACATTGGCTGCCAGAAAATACAGAATAAGGAACAAAGTAATGTAAAACTTCATTGTGAACTCTCTTTTGTCACCTAGTCATCATTTTGGATTACAGGAGGCTCTCACCCTGCTCCTGCATTTTCATTGCGCGCACTTTGCAGGAGAGTCCGAAGAGATTGATAAAGCCTTCCGCATCGTGGTGGTCATAGAGATCGCCGGTGGTGAAGGAAGCGATGCTCTCATTGTAGAGAGAGTAGGGGGAGGTGGTGCCGGCCTTGATGATATTGCCCTTGTAGAGCTTGAACTTCACTTCGCCGGTCACATATTTCTGAGTCTCCTCGATAAAAGCCTGCTCCGCCTGACGCAGGGGCGTAAACCACTTGCCCTCGTATACCAGACTTGCGAAGCGGCTGCCCATCTCCTTCTTCATGGCGTATGTATCGCGATCCAGAATCAGCTCTTCCAGCTGTTGATGCGCCTCCATGAGGATGGTGCCGCCGGGAGTCTCGTACACGCCGCGGGATTTCATGCCGACCACGCGGTTCTCCACGATATCGACGATGCCGATGCCGTGCTTGCCGCCCAGTTCGTTCAAGGTGGAAATAATCTCGGAAACTTTCATTTTCCGGCCGTTTACGGAGGTGGGAACGCCCTTTTCAAAAGTCATCGTCACGTACTCGCCCTCGTCGGGAGCCTTCTCGGGCGTGGTACCCAGCACCAGCAGATGCTCGAAATTCGGCTCGTTGGCGGGATCCTCCAGCTCCAGCCCCTCATGGCTGATATGCCAGATATTGCGGTCGCGGCTGTAGGAGGAGTCGGCGGAAAACGGCAGGTCGATGCCGTGTGCTTTGCAGTATGCGATCTCGGACTCGCGGGAGTCCATCGTCCATTTATCGTTTCTCCAAGCGGCGATGATCTTGATGTCGGGAGCCAGAGCCTTGATGCCAAGCTCGAAGCGGATCTGATCGTTGCCCTTGCCGGTAGCGCCGTGGCAGATGGCCGCCGCGCCCTCTTTTCTGGCGATCTCCACCAGCTTCTTGGCGATCAGGGGACGAGCCATGGAAGTTCCCAGCAGATATTTGTTTTCATAGATGGCATTGGCCTGTACGCAGGGTACGATGTACTTGTCGCAGAACTCGTCCACCACATTTTCGATATATAATTTGGAAGCGCCGCAGAACTTCGCTCGCTCTTCCAGACCGTCCAGTTCCTCCGCCTGTCCGCAGTCAATGCAGACGCAGATGACCTCGTAGTCAAAATTCTCCTTCAGCCAAGGGATGATGGCGGTGGTGTCGAGTCCGCCGGAGTAAGCCAATACAACTTTTTCTTTCATCACAATCCTCCGTTCCAGCCCGCCCGGAAAAGGGGGCAGGCCTATCATGTATTCAATGTTTCATTTCGTCTACTATACATCATTCCATGAGGAAAAGCAATAGGAAATTTCATAAAATATGCATAAAATACTGCATAAAACAGGAAAAATAAAATATTTATGCATAAAATCGAAAAAGTAGTAGACATTTATGCAAAAAGTGTTATGATAGATAAATATGAGGATGATCTGACAAAAAGGAATCTATGAGGTGCAGTATGATTAAAGTGGGAATTATCGGTGCAACGGGCTATGCGGGCGGCGAGCTGGTGCGTATTTTGGCAAATCATAAGGATGCAGAGGTGATCTGGTACGGCTCCAGAAGCTACATAGATCAGAGATATCGGGACGTCTATCGGAATATGTTCCGGATCGTGGAGGATGTGTGCAGGGATGACAATCTCAGTGAGCTTGCGGATCAGGCGGACGTGATTTTCACGGCTACGCCGCAGGGCTTTCTGGCGGGGCTGCTCACCGAGGAGATTTTACGGAAGGCGAAGGTCGTGGATCTGTCTGCGGACTATCGCATCAAGGATGTGGCGGTTTATGAAAAATGGTATGGGATCGAGCATAAATCCCCGCAGTTTATCCCAGAGGCGGTATACGGCCTCTGTGAATTAAACCGCGGGCAGATCACGGATAAAACCCGTCTGGTGGCCAATCCGGGATGTTATACCACCTGTTCCATCCTGACGGCCTATCCGCTGGTGAAGGCGGGATTGATTGATGTAAACACCCTGATCGTGGACGCCAAGTCCGGCGCTTCCGGGGCGGGGAGAGGGGCGAAGCTTCCCAACCTGTTCTGTGAGGTCAACGAAAATATGAAGGCTTACGGCGTGGCCAGCCACCGTCACACGCCCGAGATTGAGGAGCAGTTAAGCTATGCGGGCGGCTGTCCGGTGACGATCAATTTTACGCCCCATCTGGTACCTATGAACCGCGGCATTCTGGTGACGGAATATGCGTCGTTAAAGAGAAAGGCGGACGGGACGCTTCCGACGTATGCGGAGATCAAGGCGGTCTATGACGGTGATTACGGGCAGGAGAAATTCGTGCGCGTGCTGGAACAGGGCGTCTGCCCCGAGACCAAGTGGGTGGAGGGCAGCAATTATGTGGACGTGAATTTCGTCATCGACGAGCGGACGGGGCGGATCATCATGATGGGCGCACTGGACAATCTGGTGAAGGGAGCCGCCGGGCAGGCGGTGCAGAACATGAATCTGCTGTTCGGGCTGCCGGAGGACGAGGGGCTGGAACTGGTGCCTTGTTTCCCTTAAGACGGGCGGCAACTGCCTAAGAACAGATGAATAGAGAGGAATGCACAGACAGGGATGAATGACTCGAACAAGACATTTACGATCAGAAAGATGACAGAGGAAGACTACGACGGACTGAAGGCGCTCTGGATGACCATCCGGGGATTCGGCATCCGCAGCATCGATGATTCCAGACAGGGCGTGGAACAGTTTATCAGGCGGAATCCCGAGACCAGCGTGGTGGCTGTTGCTGAGGACGGTTCCATCGTGGGGGGCATTCTCTGCGGACACGACGGCAGGAGAGGATGTCTGTACCATGTGTGTGTGCGGGAGGATTACAGACGGCTCGGGATCGGCAAGGCCATGGTGGTGCATTGCATGAACGCGCTGAAGGCGGAGCATATCAATAAAGTGAGCCTGATTGCGTTTACCAGAAACGACGTGGGAAACGCTTTCTGGAACTGCATCGGCTGGACCAAACGGGAAGATTTGAACTACTATGATTTTACGCTGAACGAGGACAATATCACGGCGTTTAACCGATGATCACGGCGTCTGGCGGCACAGGGGGGTCCCAACCACCGGCAGTATAAACGAGATAATGTCGCAAGAGGAAATATCGACAGCGGAACAATAGAGACAGAACAATAGAGACAGAACAATAGAGACAGGATCATAGAAACGGGTCAATAAAATAGACAGAAACAGGACAATAGGACAGGAAAGGAAGGCACGGAACAATGAGTGCGAAGATCAAGCAGATTGAGGGCGGCGTCACTGCGGCGAGGGGATTTTGTGCAGCCGGGGCGGAGGCTGGCGTGAAGTATCAAAATCGGAAGGATATGGCGCTGATTTACAGTACCGTCCCCTGCCGCGCGGCGGGGACATTTACCAGCAATGTGGTGAAAGCGGCTCCCGTACTCTGGGACAAGAAAATCGTGGAGCAGTCCGCCTATGCGCAGGCCGTTGTGGCCAACTCCGGCATTGCCAACGCCTGTACGGGAAAACAGGGTCTGGAGGCCTGTGAGGAGACTGCGGCCTGTGCGGGAAAGCTCTTGGGGATTCCTGCGGACGCGGTGTTTGTGGCTTCCACGGGCGTCATCGGGATGCAGCTTCCCATGGACAGAATCCGCGCCGGTGTGGAGAAGCTTGCGTCTGCCAAGGCGGACACTTTGGAGGCGGGGCTGGACGCTGCCAAGGCCATCATGACCACGGACACGGTGCATAAACAGATTGCGCTGGAGGTGGAGATCGGCGGCAAGACCGTAACCATGGGCGGTATGTGCAAGGGTTCCGGCATGATTCATCCCAATATGTGTACCATGCTGGGATTCGTGACGACAGATGCGAACATTTCCAAAGAGATGCTGCAAAAGGCGCTTCGTGCGGATGTGGTGGATTCCTTCAATATGATCAGCGTGGACGGGGACACTTCCACCAACGATACCTTGCTGGTGCTGGCAAACGGGCTGGCGGGCAATGCAGAGATTGCGGGGGAAGGCGCGGACTACGACGCGTTCTGCGAGGCGCTGCATGTGATTACCGCCTATCTGGCGAAAAAGATGGCGGGGGACGGCGAGGGGGCTACGGCTCTGTTCGAGTGCCGCGTTGTGGGGGCGGACACCAAGGAACACGCCCGCACGCTGGCCAAAGCCGTGATTTGTTCTTCTTTGACCAAGGCGGCCATCTTCGGCCACGATGCTAACTGGGGGCGGATTCTCTGTGCGCTGGGCTATTCGGGCGTGCAGTTCGATCCGGATCAAGTGGATCTGTATTTTATGAGCGAAAGCGGGAAGCTGCATATTTTCGGCGGCGGAACGGCCTGCGGTTACAGCGAGGAGGAGGCGACGAAAATCCTCTCAGACCCGGAGGTGACCGTGCTGGCGGATATGCACATGGGAGACGCCGAGGCCACGGCCTGGGGATGTGATTTGAGCTATGATTATGTGAAAATCAATGCGGACTACCGCAGCTAGGCGCGCCGGGCCGCAGGGAATCGGATAGAAAGGAATCGGACAGAAAGGAATTAGACAGAAAGGAATTGGATAGATGGAAAAAGATATGCAGGCAGTTTTAAAGAAAGCGGAGGTACTGATCGAGGCGCTCCCCTACATACAGCAGTTCAACCGCAAGATTATTGTGGTGAAATACGGCGGCAGCGCCATGAGCAACGAGGAGCTGCAGAAAAACGTCATCAAGGACGTGACGCTCTTAAAACTGGTAGGTTTTAAGCCCATCATCGTACACGGCGGCGGCAAGGAGATCAGCCGCTGGGTGGGGAAGGTCGGCAAGGAAGCCCGATTCGTCAACGGTCTGCGGGTCACGGACGAAGAGACCATGGAGATTGCCGAGATGGTGCTGGGCAAAGTCAATAAAAGTCTGGTGTCCATGGTGCAGGAACTGGGCGTAAAAGCTGTGGGAATCAGCGGCAAGGACGGCGGGCTGCTGAAGGTGGAGAAAAAGTATGCCGGAGGGGAGGATATCGGCTTTGTGGGCGATATCACGGAAGTGGATCCCAAGGTGTTGTACGATCTGCTGGAGAAGGATTTCCTGCCCATTGTCGCGCCCATCGGGCTGGACGAGTGCTTTCAGACCTATAATATCAATGCGGACGATGCGGCCTGCGCCATTGCCAAGGCTGTGGGAGCCGACAAGCTGGTGTTTCTCACGGACATCGAGGGACTCTACAGGGATGTGGAGGACAAGTCCTCCTTTATCTCCAGACTCAGCGCCAGTCAGGCGGACGAACTGATCGAGGGCGGATACATCGGCGGCGGTATGCTGCCCAAGCTGGCAAACTGTACCTCGGCCATCCGCAACGGCGTGAACCGCGTACATATTCTGGACGGCAGAATCCCCCACTGTCTGCTGTTGGAGATTTTCACCAACGAAGGTGTGGGGACGGCAATCATTGCGGATGAGGATCGGGAGAAATTGTTGAAGTAAAACAAGGAATGCGAGGGATCAGTATGAACAGGCAGGAATATATCGAGGAAGCGGAGCAGGATCTGCTCCATACCTATAATCGGTACCAGATCGTTCTGGACAGAGGGGAGGGCGTATATCTCTACGATACGGACGGCAAAAAGTATCTGGATTTTGTGGCGGGTATAGCCGTGTTTGCTTTGGGGTATCATTATCCCGGATACGACGAGGCGTTGAAGGCGCAGATCGACAAGCTGATCCACACCTCCAACTATTATTATAACGTACCCGCGATTCAGGCGGCGGCAAAGGTGAAAGAGGTTTCCGGCATGGACCGGGTGTTTTTCACGAATTCCGGGGCGGAGGCGCTGGAGGGTGCAATTAAAGCCGCCAAAAAGTACGCGTGGCTCAACGACGGCGCGCATGACCATGAGATCGTCGCCATGAATCATTCGTTTCACGGCAGAACCATGGGCGCGCTGGCAGTTACCGGCAATTCCAAATACCGGGAGCCGTTTGAGCCGTTGATCGGCACGGTGAAATTTGCGGATCTCAATGATTTCGACAGTGTGGAGCGGTGCGTGACGGACAAGACCTGTGCGGTGATTCTGGAGCCTGTGCAGGGCGAGGGCGGACTGTTTCCTGCCACGGAGGAGTTTTTGCGCAAGGTTCGGGCGCTGTGCGACGAGAAGGATATCCTGCTGATTTTTGACGAGGTGCAGTGCGGCATGGGGCGTACCGGAACCATGTACGCATGGCAGCGTTACGGTGTCAAACCGGACATTATGACTACCGCAAAGGCGCTGGGCTGCGGCGTGCCTGTGGGCGCTTTCTTGATGACGGAGCGCGTGGCCCAGCATTCCCTGACCAGCGGCGACCACGGCACCACTTACGGGGGGAATCCTTTGGCGGCGGCGGCTGTGGGAAAAGTGCTGGAAATCTATGAGCGGGACAAAATCGTGGATCATGTGAATGCAGTCGCTCCGTATCTGCAAAAGCGCTTGACAGAGCTTGCGGATCAATACGACTGCATCCTTGAACACAGAGGCGTGGGACTGATGCAGGGGCTGGTGTTTGACCGTCCGGTGGGAGAAATCATCACCGAGGCGGCGGGGAAAGGACTTCTGCTGATCAACGCGGGTCCTAATATCATCCGTTTTGTGCCTCCCCTCATTCTTACCGAGCGGCATATCGACGACATGGCCGCAATTTTGGACTCTTGTATTCGGTAAAGAGAATTTGGCAAGGAGGATTCGGTAAGGGAAATTCGCTCAAAGAAAATTCGGTAAAGAAGGAGAAGGAAGCAGAAAGCCGGGGAAGATTTTTGAACAGGGAGAAACCATGCATTTAAAAAATAGAATTTTGATGATACTGGCCGTGGTGTGCGGTACCGCTTTGGTGGTGTTTGGCGGCCGGGGGCAGGTGCGGCCCCTCGAAAGCGCAGACAGTGGGAGTGCGCCGTTTGGCGCCGCCGGCAAAGAAACGCTCTATTTCTGGTATACGGACGAAAGTATGAGCAGCTTTATCAACAGCGCCGCGGTGGCTTTCGGCGAGGAGAGGGGAGTGCGCGTGATTCCCGTGCTGACCGCCGAGAGCGCCTATCTGGAGGCGTTGAACCGGGCGTCTCTGCACACGGAACAGGTGCCGGATCTGTATCTGATCGGCAATGATTCTCTGGAGAAGGCTTATCTGGCAGGGCTTGCCTGTGAGATCCGGGACGAGGGAAATGTGTGCAGCGAGGACAACTTTCCCGCCGCTGCGTTGAACGCGGTGCGCTGTAACGGGAAAACGATTGCCTATCCCTTATATTTTGAGACTAGCGCGCTGGTGTACAATGAGAGCTATCTGGTGGAGTGGGCGCTTCAGCAGGCGGAAAAAGAGCTGTCCGGCGGCGAGGACGGAGACGGGGCGGCCGGTGCGCAGGGGCAGACGGCGGAGCCGGAGGAAGTGGAGGCGCTGGCGGCCCAATATCTGGCGAACGGGATTCCGGACACCCTGGACGATATTCTGAATATTGCGGATACTTTCGACGCGCCGGAGGGCGTGGAAATGATGAAATGGGATGTATCGGACATTTTCTACAACTATTGGATCGTGGGAAGATATCTTGTGGTGGGCGGTGCGGCAGGAGACGATGAACAGAAGATTCACATTGACAATGCGGAGGTGGTGCAGTGTCTGGAAGTCTATCAAGCGCTGAATCAGTTTTTTTCCATGGAATCGGACACGATCACTTATGAATCAGTCATACAGGATTTTATCGACGGCAAAATCATGTTTACCGTGGCCACCACGGATGTGCTGGCTCGTTTGGAGGCGGCCAAAGCGGACGGCAGCTTTCCGTATGAGTATGGCATTGCGGTGATGCCGGAGGTGAGCGGGGAACTGCAGAGCGCGTCCCTGTCCGTGACCGGGGCGGTGGTGGTGAACGGCTATTCCGGCCATAGGGAACTGGCGGACGAGTTTGCGGCTTATCTGGCGGACGATTGCGCGGAGGAACTCTATGCGCGGGCGGGGAAACTGCCTGCCAGAAACGATACGGATGCGGAAAACGATGCGGTGCAGATCTTCAAGCTGGAATATGCGGACAGTGTGTCGCTGCCCAAGCTGATCGAGACAGGCAACTTCTGGCTGCAGATGGAAGTGCTGTTTTCCAAAGTTTGGAACGGAGCGGATGTGGAGACGCTGGTGCGGGAGCTGGCGGCGCAGATCGCCGTGCAGACGGCGGCGCCGTAGGAAGAGACGGATGATATGAGAGGAAAGTAGCGTGGGCGCTTGCGTCCGCGCTATTTTGGTATAAGGGAAGTCGTCGTAGGGAAAGCTACTCTCTAGGGAATTTCTAGCAGAGAGAGGAGTATCGAGATGATGGTTGGTTTATTGATCGCGTTGCTATCGGGCGCGCTGATGAGCGTGCAAGGTATCTTTAACACAAAGGTCACGGAGTCCTCGGGGATCTGGAGCGCCAGCGCCTTTGTGCAGTTTTCCGCACTGATCGTCTGTCTGGGAGCGTGGCTGTGTATGGAGCGGGGGCCGCTTACGCAGGTGTTCTCCGTACAGCCGAAGTATATGCTCTTGGGCGGAGTCATCGGCGCTTTTATCACCTACACGGTGATCCGCAGCATGGATCTGCTGGGACCCGCCAAGGCTGTGATGCTGATCGTGACGGCGCAGCTGGCCGTGGCTTATGTCATCGAGCTTTTGGGATGGTTCGGCGTGGAGAAACAGCCGTGGGAGTGGCGTAAAGCGATCGGCATGGCGGTGGCTGTCGCGGGGATTATCTTATTTAAATGGAAATAAAAACAGAAAATTGGAATCGGGAACCATATTGATTTGTGCTTCTTTCGGTAGTATAATGCATATGATTAGGAAAGCACAGCCCCCTGTATACGGGCAGAAACGGCTCGAGGAGATACATCAGATGAAGAAGAAAAAATCGTTACGGCAGGTCGTATATGTTTTGGTTTTATTGGCGGCAATCATGGTCTTGTTCCAGTGGTATACCGCGCAGAACAAACACCGCATCGAGGAGCGGAACAAAAATTATGCCGCGGATGCGGCGCAGATCAAGGCGCTGCAGATCAATAACGAGTTAAACAGCGCGTTGGGCAGGATCAGAACCTATGCCTATTTTGTGAGCGAGGGACTGGATCAGCCGACGGTCACGGCGCGGATGTTGAAAGAGATGGACAAGAATACGTCGTTTGATTCGGTGCTGTTTACGGATACCGAAGGAATCGATCATGCGCCGGACGGCCGGACCGCCAATGCGGTAAATCGTATTTTTTACACCGCCGGCCTACAGGGGCAAAGCGATACCGCTATTGTTTTTGATTCCTACTTTTTTAATGAAACGATGGCCTGTTTTTATGCGCCCGTCCGCTATGAGGGGGAGATTATCGGGGTGCTGCGGGGAACTTATCTGGCGGAGGAATATCTGCGGGATATGCTTGTCACCACCTATTTCGGCGAGATGGCGGATGTGTTCCTCTGTACGCCGGAAGGGCGGGTGATCGCCAGTTCCAACGATGGAATTTACACAGGACATCTGATTGATTATTTGATGCGGACGGAAGTGATCGACGAGAAGACTGCGGCCGCGGCCAAAGATGTTTTTGCGCATGGCGGGAGCGGCGCTTTTATCTGTGATTCCCGCTGCAAAACGGACAATATCTGCGTGACCTGTCTGCCGGACAACGAATACGTTTTGGTGCAGACGTTCCCCAAGAGTGTCACGCAGGACATGATCCGCGCGGAAAATCTGGTGGGCATAAGGCTGGAGACCGTGTTGATCTGCCTGTTTATCCTTTATATTGTCACGCTGCTCATCGAAGCCGGACGCGACAAGAAGAAACTGAAACAGGAAAATCAGGAGATGAGTTATATCATCGACGGCGTCAATACGCTCTTTACCCGTTTTGCGATGATCGATCTGGAGGCGGATACCTACCAGTATTTGGCGGGGACGAAACCGGAGGACAGCGGGATTGCGGTCAGCGGCAGCTATCAGGCGCTGGCGGTTCATCTGTGTTCGATTCTGCTGGAGGAGAGCGCGCGGGAATCGTTTGCCCGGGCGATAGAGCCGGAAGCGTTGATCGCGGCGTTAGACGGCCACAGCGACGTGCGTTTTGAATGCCATGTGCGGCGCGGCAATAAGGTGGAGTGGGAGCATGTGAATGTGATCTGTCTGGAGCGGAAGGACGGAAAGGCGAGCAAGGTTCTGTTTACGCGCCAGAACATCACGGAGATCAAGGAGCGGGAACTGCTCATTCATGCCGAAATGTCCCTTGCGGACCGCAAGGAGAGGCAGTATCGAATCGCCATCACCGCCAATGCTTTCTGCACATTTGAGTTCAATCTGACCAAGGATCTGATCGAGCAGGACATTGTGCGCATGGCGGACGGACAGCCCATCTCCCTGTTAGAGCGGGCAGGACTGAAGGCTCCGTGCAAAGCCTCCGAATGTTTTGAACAGTGGAAACAGTTTGTTTTGGAGGAGTCTCTGGAGGAGTATTGCCGCGAAGTGACCGTGGAACATCTGCGGGAGCGCTTTGAACAAGGCGATGCGGAAGTGGACGTGGATTATTGGGGCAAAGCCGGGGACGGGAAGGCGATGTGCGTCCGCCAGTCCTTTATCATGACGCGGGACAACGACACGGACGACATCATGGTCATGGTGGTGACCAAGGAGATCACGGAACAGGTCAAAAAGCAGAGAGAACAGACGCAGGCGCTGCAGGATGCGCTGATACAGGCACAGCACGCCAACCGGGCGAAGACCACCTTCCTCTCCAATATGTCCCATGATATCCGCACGCCCATGAATGCGATTATCGGATTTGCGACTATTGCCGCCAGCCATATCGACAACAAGGAGCAGGTCAGAGACTGTCTACAGAAAGTGCTTGCTTCCAGCAATCACCTGCTCAGCCTGATTAACGATATTCTCGATATGAGCAGGATTGAGAGCGGAAAAGTGCAGATTAAGGAGCAGGAGTGCAATATTTCCGAGATGATGCACAATCTGGTCAGCATCATCCAGCCTCAGGTGAAGGCCAAGCAGCTGGAGCTGTTTATTGATACCTTCGAGGTGGCCAATGAGGATGTGATTGCCGACGCGCTGAAGATGAATCAGGTGTTTATCAATCTGTTGAGCAATGCCGTAAAATATACGCCCGCGGGGGGAACCATCTCCTTCCGCATCATGCAGAAGACCACGTTCCGCCATGGATACGGCGATTATGTCTTTATCATCAAAGATAACGGCGTGGGAATGTCGCCGGATTTTGTGGGACATATTTTCGAGCCGTTTGAGCGGGAGACCACGGTGACGCAGTCCGGCATTCAGGGTACGGGGCTGGGCATGGCGATCACGAAAAATATTGTGGAGATGATGAACGGCACCATCCAAGTGGAGAGTGAGGAAGGAAAGGGCAGTACCTTCACGGTGGAACTCAGTCTGAAACTGCAGGATGTGGAGAAAAATGCGGAACAGATCAAGGAATTGGAAGGGCTTAGAGCGCTGGTGGTGGACGATGATTTCCATGTGTGCGACAGCGTCAGCAAGATGCTCAAGCAGATCGGTATGCGTTCCGAGTGGACGACTTCCGGCAGGGAGGCCGTGTACCGCGCCCAGCTGGCACATGAGGAAGGGGATTCCTACCATACCTATATCATCGACTGGCAGATGCCGGAGACCAGCGGCGTGGAGACGGCGCGGAAAATCCGCAGCGTGGTCGGCAAGGAGGCGCCCATTATTATCCTGACCGCATACGACTGGAGCGATATTGAGGAGGATGCGAAAGCGGCAGGCGTCACCGCATTCTGTGCAAAACCTCTCTTTCTGTCGGATTTAAAGTCCGCTCTGCTGGCGGCGAACAACCTCATCGACGACGAGGAGAAAACCCCGGTGTGGACACAGGCTGATTTTAGCGGAAAGAGAATCCTCTTGGTGGAGGATATCGAACTGAACCGGGAGATTGCGGAAGTGATCCTGACGGAGTCCGGGTTTCAGGTGGAGAGTGCGCCGGACGGAACGGATGCGGTGGCAATGGTGGAGGCTTCGGACGAATTTTATTACGATGCGGTCCTCATGGATGTGCAGATGCCGATCATGGACGGCTATGAGGCGACCAGAACGATCCGGGCTTTGCCGAGGAAGGACGTCAAGACAATGCCGATCATTGCGATGACGGCCAACGCGCTGGAGGAGGACAAGGAGGCGGCGTTAAAGAACGGAATGGATGCGCATATTGCGAAGCCGCTGAATATGGATATCTTCATGGAGGTACTCAAACGGTTCTTGAAGTAAGGCGGAAGCGGGACTGCAATCAAAATCGGGATCAGAATCAGAGGAAATGTGCTTAGGCTGCGGAGTGATCCGCGGCCTAAGCATATTTTTATTGACAAAATAATGCGATATTGTATAATTATTAATATAAACACAAATATTTAGATGATTACGAAACGATATTTTCGCAATCTGAATTGTGCAGGTTGTATATTCATAAGCAGACCCTAGCGAACCGCCGGCACTTAGATGCTGTATTTTAGCATCTTATGTGCCGCTGCGGTGAGGTTGGAGCGAAAGCGTGTCTGCGTTGAATGTGCAATTTGCACAATGACTCTTTGCAAATTAGTGTGTTTCGCAATTGTCTAGCGAAACTATAAAGGAGAACGTTTAGATGAGACAGACGAATCCGATGAAAAAATGCATGTGTCTTTTGACTGCGCTGATGCTTTTGGGAACCGGCTGTTCCAAGGCGGAATCTGTCGCCGCTGATCCTTCCTATTTTACTCCCCTTGTGCAGGAATTGGAAAACGACTGGGAACAAATCACATTAGAACTGCCGGAGGTTTGCAGAATTACCCGGTGGTGTGATGAGGAGTGGCCGTGGCCGGGACGTTTTGAAGAGAATACCTATCAGGCGTATTATGACGGGGAATGGATGCCGTCGTTTGATTTGGAGGAGCTTGCGGATTCGGAAGAGGGAGATTCCGGGCGGAACATTTTGGGAGTCTATCAGGAAGCCGACAGCGATCACCTGTATGTCTGCCTAAATGCGTTTGACAGTGCAGGGCAAGAGCAGACTTCGCAGGAGGCGTATCAAAATGACAGGATATTCTTGTTAGAATATTCGCCCAGCCAGCCTCAGAGCTATCAAGTGACGGCAGTATACGAAGAGCTTCCCTATTCGCCGGGCGTCAATCCCTACACGTATTGTCTGGGAGGCCGCATTTACATTTCTGCGGATTACGATCAATTGATGGCAATTGATTTGGAGACGAAAGCGCTTTCCGATTGTGAAGCGGAATACAAAGCGGTCAATGAGTATGCCCGGGAGCAGTTCGACAGGTCGGCGATATCATTTGCCGCTGTCTATGAACGGGATGGAATCACAGTGTATTCGGGAGCCGTTGCGAATAACGAGGAACTTCCGGCTACCCGCGGCATGGTCTTTGTAGCGTTTCAGGATGGCGAGCCGGTCGCGCGCATGTGTGCGGATTTCACGGCGGATGGCTTTGAACAAGGAATGAAAGTAACGAAATAAGCATATGGATTAGAGGAGCGCCGAGGACAGAAAACGGCGCTCCCTTTATGAAAAATTAAATTTTCTGACAAAATTTTTCCGGAATGTGTCTTGCCAATCCGAAATGATTACTTTACAATAGAGATTGTCAGCAAACAGTGTAGAAAACAAAAGATCATTCCTTCTTGCGCTTTCATGTGGATGCGTCATCCGGGCGGCTGCCTGAAAGGCGGAACCGTATCCGGGCGGTGTGTCGGGAGAGAGGAGAAGGAATATGCGTGGAAATAAGATGAAAAAGCAGTCTGTGGACGGAAGGTACATGCGGACTGTCTCTGTTTTAGTACGTTTTTGTTTGGCGCGTTTTTGTCCCGTGCGTTTCTGGTATATGTGCGGGTGTGCGCTTCTGTGTGTGCTGCAGACAGGCTGCGGCGGGGCGGACAGGGCGCTGTCTTTTACGGCGGGAGAGCCGTTTACTGCGGAAGTCCCGGCGGTTGCGGCGGATTCTGTGACCGCGGGGAGCGGACAAATGCATGAGGGAAGCGGACAGCAGCCGGATGCGGCCGGGGAAGAGTGTGCGCCGGAGCAGGAACAGCCGACCATGATCTACGTCCATGTCTGCGGCGCGGTGATGAACCCGGGGGTTGTGGTGCTTTCGGAGGAAAGCCGCGGACAGGATGCGCTGGCGGCTGCGGGCGGTTTTGCGCAGGATGCGGCCACGGATGCGGTGAATCTGGCGGAGAAAGTTTATGACGGCATGAAGCTCTATTTCCCCACGCAGGAAGAAGCGCAGGCTCTGGGGAGTCCGGCGCAGACCGGAGGCGGAGCGTCCGCGGAGCCGGGACGGGTCAACATCAATACGGCGGATGCCGCCCTCTTGTGTACGCTGCCCGGCATCGGGGAGTCCAAAGCCCGCGCCATCGTGGCCGATCGGGAAAAGAACGGCCCCTTTGTCAGCGTGGAGGACATTATGCGGGTATCCGGCATCAAGGAGAGCGCCTACGGCAAAATCAAGGATTTAATCACGATTTGATAATTTTGACCCGCGAAAAAGAGCGGAAAATGTGTTGAGAGAAGAGTGAGGAAACAAATCAGATGGCAGAGAAGAGAGTGCTGGTGGTGGACGATGAGAAGCTGATCGTAAAGGGAATCCGCTTCAGTCTGGAACAGGATGATTTGCAGGTGGACTGCGCTTATGACGGTGAGGAGGCCTTGGAATACGCCCGCAACAATCAATATGACATTATCCTGCTGGACGTCATGCTCCCCAAGCTCACCGGGTTTGAGGTATGCCAGCAGATCCGAGAATTTTCCAGCGTCCCGATTATTATGCTCACAGCCAAGGGCGACGATATGGATAAGATTCTGGGATTGGAATACGGCGCGGACGATTATATCACCAAGCCCTTTAATATTCTGGAAGTGAAAGCCCGCATCAAGGCGATTATGCGCCGTGTGGAACCCAAGACGGCCGCCAAAGAGTCCCAGCGTTTTGTGGAGAGCGGGGATATGCGGCTGGACTGCGAGGGCAGGAGAGTCTATATCGGCAGCCGAGAGATCAGTCTCACGGCCAAGGAGTTCGAGGTGCTGGAGCTTCTGATGCTGAATCCCAATAAGGTGTACGGGCGCGAGTCGCTGTTAAAGCTGGTGTGGGGGGCGGACTATCCGGGGGATGTGCGCACGGTGGACGTCCACATCAGAAGGCTTCGGGAGAAAATCGAGGAGAACCCCAGCGATCCCAAGTATGTCCATACCAAATGGGGTGTGGGATACTATTTTCTGAACGATTGACAGGGCGAGCAGGGCGGACATGAAAACGATACGCAAATTGATAGAATTGGTACGGCAGAGGATGCCGTTAAAGAGTCTGAGACTCAGAATTTTCCTCCTTGTGCTGGTGACGGGAATTGTACCCGGTATCATCGTGGGCGTGGGCATTATTCAGAACTATGAGGATCACGCCGTGGAACACCGGATCGCCACCGTGCAGAACCAGCTGCGCATTGTGGCAAACCATCTGATCAGCAACGATTATATGAAAAATTACAGCTCGGAAGAGCAGATCTACAGAGCCTCGCGGAACGTGACCAACGCGGAACTGGAGATGCTGGCCAATCTGTACGAGGGCCGCGTGATGATTATCAACACCAATTTTAAGGTGGTAAAAGACACTTACGGCATCAGTGAAGGCAAAATCATGATCTCCGAGGAGGTCATCAAATGTTTTCAAGGAGAAAATCTTTCCCATTATGATCCGGAACACGGCTATATCGAAATGACCACCCCGATCAAGGACACCACCGCCAACTCCACGGAGTCCGGCGCGGTGGCGGGCGTCATGCTCACCAGCATCTCCAACGGAAGCATTGTGGCCATGATGGAGGTGCTGAACCGCCGCGTGGTGATTATCGAGACGCTTCTGGCGCTGGTAATCGTGGCGCTTGCCATCCTTCTGGCCGTGGTGATGACGCGGCCGTTCAATCGGATCACACAGGCTATACAGGATGTGAACGCCGGGTATACGGACGACAGTATCTCGGTGCCGGATTATGCGGAGACCGTCCACATTGTGGATGCGTTTAACCAGCTGCTCAAGCGCATGAGAGCGCTGGATCAGTCCCGGCAGGAATTTGTGGCCAATGTGTCCCATGAACTGAAGACCCCCATGACTTCCATCAAGGTGCTAGCGGATTCCCTGCTGGTGGAACAGGACGTGCCGGCTCAGCTTTACCGGGAATTTATGGAGGACATCGTGTCCGAAATCGACAGGGAGAACCGGATCATAACCGATCTGCTGGCGCTTGTGAAGATGGATAAGAAAGTGCAGGATATGACAATCGCCTCCTTGAACATCAACGATCTGGTGGAGCTGATTCTAAAGAGGCTGCGTCCCATCGCCAGGAAAAAGGATGTGGAAGTGGTCTTCGAGAGTATGCGCCCCGTGGTTGCAGAGGTGGACGAGGTCAAGATGACGCTGGTTATGACCAACTTGGTGGAGAATGCCATCAAATACAATAAAGAACACGGCTGGGTGAAAGTGGAGCTGGACGCGGATCATCAGTATTTCACCTTCAAGGTCAGCGATTCGGGAATCGGCATTCCGGAGGCGTCCATCGACCACATCTGTGAACGGTTTTACCGGGTGGATAAATCCCATTCCCGGGAGATCGGCGGCACCGGGCTGGGGCTGGCCATCACCAAGAGTGCCGTGCTTCTGCACAGGGGAACCATTACCGTGGAAAGCGTCGAAGGAGAGGGTTCCTGCTTCACGGTGCGGATTCCGTTGAACTATATTGTTTCTTAACAGATGATCGTATCTTAACAGACGAATGATTCGATCAATGATTGACGGTGCCACGTTCGTGAATGGGATATGGGTTCGAGGGATATGGATTCGAGGGATATGGGTTCGAGAAATATGGGTTCGAGGAATATGGATTTGAGGAACATGATTTTGAAGAATAGGGCCTTGGAAAATAGAACTTTCATAAAAAATCGGAATGTAGGGGCTGTGCCGGGAAAGCGGATCGCTGTGTTTCTGTGCCTCCTGCTGACCGTGGCGCTTTTGGGCTGTGGGCGCGAAGAGGATGAGGCGGGGGACGCATACCAGATTTATGTGGTAAGCAATACGGAGACGAAGGTTTTGGTCCGCACGCATCGGATGGCGGCCACGGAGGAGCCGGCCATGCTGGAGGAATTGGTGGAATGCCTGACTGCCCAGCCGGAGAAACTGGACTACAAAGCGCCTTTTTCCATGGGATTCGAGGTTCTCTCCATGAATCTCTCCGAAGGAAGGCTTTACATCGACGTGAGCGAGGCCTACAGCAATCTGCCCGCCACAACGGAGGTGCTGGTGCGGGCGGCGGTGGTAAGGACGCTGACCCAGCTTCCCGATGTGCGCTATGTGGGGATTACGGTGGAGGGACATGAGCTGTTCGACAATGCCGGAGACGTGGTGGGACTGATGAACGCGGAACTGTTTATCGACAATGACGGCAACGAGATCAACACTTACGAACTGGCGCGGGTGAGGCTGTATTTTGCCAATCTGGAGGGGGATAAGCTGATCGGCGCATACCGTGAAAAATATTATTCCACCAATATTCCCAAGGAGCGATTTGTGGTGGAGGAGCTGATCGCCGGGCCGAGCGGCAAAGTGGAGGGACTCTACCCTTCCGTGAATCCGGAGGTCAAGATCATCAGCGTCACCACTACGGACGGGGTCTGCTATGTCAATCTGGACGCCAGTTTCCTCACGGTGGTCAACAATGTCTCCACGGAGCTGTCCATCTATTCCATCGTCAATTCGCTGGCGGAACTGAGCAATGTCAATAAAGTACAGATCCTGATCAACGGCGAAGTGCCGTCGAGCTTTGGCAGTTCTGCCTTTGAGCGCAATCTGGACTATGTGACCACCTTGGAGAAGTAGGATCTTGTAAAAATCCCGGAAAATCATATAAAAATCGACAGGAGACGAATCTATGCGGAGACCTTTGTTTTTATGCTCCTTCTGTCTGATCATGCTTATCGCCTTGTGGCATTACGGTTCCGCCGCCACAGGCGCCGCAGGGACTGCGGGAATCATGGAAAGCGGGCCGCCCGACGGCACATGCATCACGCTGGCCGGACGGGTCTGTCAGAAGGACGAAACCTCATTTGTCATCCAAACCAATCTAACAAATCTAATCGCCGCAGATCATACGGCATTGATTCCAAACACTTCAAACATTCCAAACGCCGCCGCGGTTCACGCAGCAGAGATTCCAAACACTTCAAACATTCCGAACGCCGCCACGGTTTTGTGGCAGTCGGACTCCACAGACCGGATCACATTTGACCGGGTGGGCGGCCGGACGGTTAAGCTCCGCTGTCTGTACGACGCCGCCGAGGAGCTGATTCTGGACTCCGCCGTGGTGGTGGAGGGAGTCTTTTACGCCTTTTCCCCGGCCACAAATCCCGGGGAATTCGACTATGCCCGGTATTATGCCTCCATGGGTTATGGCGGGAGATTGAAAGAGGTGAAGGTGCTGGCAGCGGATGGCCGCGCCCCGGGGATTAGAGAGGGGCTGTATCGTCTGCGCCGGTTCTGGGAGAAACGGCTGTACCGGATTTTCCCGGAGAAAGAAGCCTCCGTCATGGCGGCGGTTCTGCTGGGGAACAAATCCGATGTGGACGCGGACGTGAAGGCGCTGTATCAGAAAAACGGCATCGTCCACATTCTCAGCATCTCGGGGCTGCACATCACCCTGCTGGGGATGGGGCTGTACAAGCTGCTCCGCAAAATCGGCGCTCCCGTGTGGTGTGCAGCCTTAGGAGGAGGCGTAATGCTCCTGCTCTACGGGCTTATGACGGGGATGAGCGTCTCAGTATGCCGCGCGCTGGGGATGTATCTGCTCCGAATGCTGGCGCAGCTTGTGGGTAGAACCTATGATATGCGCACGGCGCTCGGAGTCACGGCGGCGGTGATGGTCTGTGTGCGCCCCGCTTGGCTGGAGCATATGGGATTTCTGCTGTCCTTCGGATCCGTTCTGGGGGTGGGCGTTTTGCTGCCCGCGCTCTCTGATACGGGGGACGCGCCTCCAGCGCCGAAGCGTTACCGGGAGGGAAACGGCGGACGGCTGGCACGGCGCATGGACAAGCTGCAGAAAGGGCTTGTGCAGAGTCTGCTGGCCGGGTTGTCCGTCACTTTGACCACGCTGCCCATACAGCTCTGGTTTACCTATGAGGTGCCGGTGTATTCCGTCCTGTTGAACCTGCTGGTTCTGCCGTTCATGGGGATTCTGACGGTGACGGGGCTGGCGGCAATGCTGATTCCGGGGCTTGGCATCGTCGGGACGGCGGACGTGGCGATTCTGGCGGGATATGAGACGCTCTGCGGATGGTTTGGGCAACTCCCCGATCCCATGTGGAATCCGGGACGGCCCGCGCTGTGGCAGATGGCGGTTTATTATATGCTGTGGGCAGCCGCCGTGTGGGGCGCAGGCGTCATCCGGTATCTGGGGCGGCATTTTAAAATGCGGGTGAAAAAGAGGATGCCGCAGAGCCGGACGGCAGTACCGGACAAAAGAGCGAGCCGCAGCAGAAAGACGGTCGGCAAATGCGCGCAGGCGGCGCTGCTGGGTGCGGCTGTGCTGGTCATGGGATGCGGGAGATTCCATGGGGACCGCGTCACGTTTCTGGATGTGGGGCAGGGGGACTGTATCTGCGTACAGCTTGCCACGGGGGAGGTGTATCTCTTCGACTGCGGCAGCAGCAGTCGGAGCCGCATCGGAGAACAGGTGTTGATCCCGTTTTTGAAATACTACGGGATCGGGAGGATCGACGCCGTGCTGGTCTCCCATGCGGATCAGGATCACATGAACGGCGTGGCGGAGCTGCTCGCAAAGAGTGGGGAGGAGGGGATTGACGTGGGCTGTCTGGTCTTGCCCGGCATCGACAGAGATCTGTGGCAGGATGAATTTGCGGAACTTCTGGCGGCTGCGGCTGACGGCGGGCAGGGCGGCTCCGTGCCTGTCTCGGTCATCCGGGCGGGGGAGAGCTGGAGCGGCGGAACGGATGGGGAGGATCGCTTTTGGTGCCTGCATCCGCAGGCGGACGGGACGAGCAAGGGCGGCAACGAGGGATCGGAGTGCTTTTACATTGAGCTGCGGGAAGGGGACAATCAGATTTCGCTGCTGCTTGCGGGAGATGTGGAGGGCGCGGGAGAGCGGGCGCTTTTGGAGGAATTGAGGGCGCGGGAGATCCAGAGCGTGGGCGTGTATAAGGTGGCGCATCACGGCTCCCGCAACAGCAGTCCGCAGGAGCTTTTGAATCAGATTCAGCCACAGATCTCACTGATTTCCTGCGGCAGGAACAACCGGTACGGCCACCCTCATGCGGAATTGCTGGAGCGCATCGGGCAGACGGGGAGCCGGATTCTGGACACGCCCCATTGTGGCGCGGTGACTTTGGAACTGCGGGGAAACGGGATCCGGCTGGATACGGTTTTAGGGGAGTGATACGCCCGCTGTGATTCTTGCAAACCATAAGGATGTATGGTATGATATCCCTGTTTTCACAGGGTTTAGACTCAAATGTCTGTTTACAGGATTTACAGCGGAGGAGAGAGAGATGTACGAATTGATTCAGGTATCGGAGAGATGTTATTACATTCAGAGTCCCGCTAAGGTGGGGCTGGTGCGGTTGGACGAGCAGGAGGTGTGCCTGATCGACAGCGGCAGCGACAAGGAGGCGGGGCGGAAAGTCCGGCAGATTCTGGACGCTCAGGGCTGGCGGCTGAAAACGATTTACAATACCCATTCCAATGCGGATCATATCGGCGGCAACAAGTATCTGCAGGGACAGACCGGGTGCCGCATCTATGCGCCGGGCATGGAATGCGATTTTACGAGGCATCCCGTTTTGGAGCCTGCGTTTCTGTACGGCGGCTTCCCCTGCAAGGATCTGCGGCACAAGTTCCTCATGGCGCAGGAGAGCGACGCGGCGTACCTGACGGAGGAGGCGCTGCCGGAAGGATTTGAGATGATTCCCCTGCCCGGGCATTTTCTGGATATGGTGGGCTTTCGGACGCCGGACGATGTGGTATACCTTGCGGACTGCCTGTCGAGCAAGGAGACGCTGGACAAATACGGCGTGGGGTTCATCTATGACGTAGCGGCCTATATCGAGACGCTGGAGCGTGTAAAAACCATGGAGGCGAAGCTGTTCGTGCCGGCTCATGCGGAGGCGGCAGAGGACGTGGCCGGGCTGGCGCAATATAATATCGACAAAGTGCGGGAGCTGGCGGAGCGGATTGTGGAGATCTGCGGGACGCCGCTGTGTTTTGAGACGGTGCTGCAGCGCGTGTTTGCGGAATACGGACTGCACATGAATTTTGAACAGTATGTGCTGGTGGGAAGCACCGTCCGGTCTTATCTGGCGTGGCTGAAGGACAGCGGCCGGATCGAGGTGCGTTTTGAGGACAATCTGCTGCTCTGGGAGCGGATTTGAGGGATGGGATAGAAGACATGCGAAGACTTGGCGGACAGGAGGCAGAGGTTTGAAGGAGGCGGATTGGGCGGGCGTCGGCGGTACGCTTGCATATTATGAGCGGAATGCGGAGCAGTTTGCGAAAGGAACGGCGGCGGTGGATTTTGCGGAGATCCAGAACCGATTTCTGGACAGGCTGGAGACGGGAAGTCTGATTCTGGACTTCGGCTGCGGTTCCGGCCGCGACACGAAATCCTTTCGGGAGCGTGGATACCGGGTGGAGGCCATAGACGGGTCGGCCGAGCTGTGTAGGCTGGCAAGCGCCTACACGGGAGTCAAAGTGAGGCGAATGCTCTTTCAGGAGTTGTCCGAAGTGGAGAAGTATGACGGAATCTGGGCCTGTGCTTCCCTCCTCCATCTTCCGGCGGCACAGCTTCGGGACGTGATGCGGAAAACGGCGGCTGCACTGAAAGCAGGGGGGATTCTCTATGCGTCTTTTAAGTACGGGACGTTTGCAGGAGAGCGGAGCGGAAGGTTTTTCACGGATATGACGGAGGAGAAGTTTGCGGAGCTGATGGAAGATGTCGAGGGGCTTGTGACGGTGGAACAGTGGGTGAGCGGGGATGCGCGCCCGGGGAGGAGCGGGGAGAGATGGCTGAATTTGATTTTGCGGAAAGAATAGAAGCGGATGGGGAACAGGTCGAGATCACCCGTGTGATGACAGGGGATAAAAACAAGAACCGCTTTTTGTATTTTCAGCTAAGAGGGAGCATGATGCGGGCAAAGCGCATCGACATCATTGTCTCGTTTTTGATGGAGTCCGGTGTGCGGATGATTTTGCAGGATTTGAAGGCGGCATTAAACCGAGGGGTCAAGATTAGGATTCTCACCGGGAATTATCTGGGAATCACACAGCCCTCGGCGCTTTATCTGATCAAAAAGGAATTGGAAAACCGTGTGGATCTGCGTTTCTATAATGACAGAAAACGCTCGTTTCATCCGAAGTCTTATATTTTCCACTATGAGAACGGGGGTGAAATTTATATCGGGTCTTCCAATGTGTCTAAAAGTGCGATGACTTCCGGTATTGAATGGAATTACCGGTTCAGCAGTTCGGCGGACAAGCGGAATTTTGATCTGTTTTATGATACGTTTCTGGATTTGTTTGAGAATCACTCCATTGTGATCGACGATGCAGAGCTTGCCGGATATTCCAAGAATTGGCACAGACCTGCGGTGGCGAAAGACCTTGCACGGTATGATGATCTGGAGGACAATGCGGATGGCGGTCTGGTTGAGCCGCTGTTCCGACCCAGAGGCGCACAGATTGAAGCATTATATGCCTTGGAAGACAGCCGGGCGGAAGGAGCCGCCAAGGGATTGGTGTATGCGGCTACAGGGATTGGCAAGACTTATTTGGCGGCCTTTGATTCTGCGAAATATAAGCGGGTGTTGTTCGTGGCGCACCGGGAGGAAATTCTGCGTCAGGCGGCAGCAGCGTTTCGGAATGTACGGCGGTCGGACGATTACGGTTTTTTCAACAGAAAACAAAAGGATACGGATAAGGCGGTTCTATTTGCATCGGTGGCAGCTCTTGGCAGGAGCGAATATTTATCGGAAAAGTATTTTGCGCCGGACGCCTTTGACTATGTGGTAATAGACGAGTTCCACCATGCGGTTACAGGCATGTATCAGAGGATTGTCAATTATTTTAAGCCACAGTTTCTGCTGGGGCTTACTGCCACGCCCGAGAGGATGGACGGCAAGAATATTTACGAGTTATGTGATTACAATGTGCCATATGAGATTTCCCTGCAAGAGGCGATCAATAAGGGTCTGCTGGTTCCGTTCCGGTATTATGGAATCTATGACGAGACGGATTATTCTTCTCTGCATTTGGTGAAGGGACGTTATGATGAGAAGGAATTAAACAAGACTTATATCGGAAATGCAAAACGGTATGATCTGATTTACCAACATTACCGGAAATACCGCTCGAAGCGCGCGTTGGGATTCTGCTGTTCCAGACGACATGCAGAGGAGATGGCGGGAGAGTTCTGTAAGAGAGGAATCGAGTCGGTTGCGGTATACAGCAATGCGGACGGCGAATTTTCCGAAGACAGGGATAGGGCGATTCAAAAACTGAAAAATCAGGAGATCAAGGTCATTTTTTCCGTGGATATGTTCAACGAAGGGGTGGATATCGCAGAGCTGGATATGGTCATGTTCCTGCGGCCGACGGAATCGCCGATTGTGTTTTTACAACAGCTGGGGCGTGGACTCCGTACCGCCAAGGGAAAGGAATATCTGAACGTATTGGACTTTATCGGAAATTATGAGAAAGCGGGACGCGCGCCGCTTCTTCTAAGCGGTGGGAAACACGCATGGAACGAAAGCGGGTATGACTACTATGATCTGGAGTACCCGGACGACTGTATTGTGGATTTTGATATGCGGCTGGTTGATCTGTTCCGGGAACTGGAGAAGAAATCACTGTCGGTCAAGGAACGCATCAGACGGGAGTATTACCGAGTAAAAGAAGTGCTGGATGGGAAGCGGCCGACGAGGATGGAATTGTTTACTTATATGGAGGACGATCTTTATGCGTATTGCATGAAGCATTCAAACGAGAATCCGTTTCGGAGATATCTGGACTTTTTGCATGAACAGCATGAGCTGTCGGATGAGGAAGAGATTCTGTACTCCGGTTTGGGGAGGGAATTTATATCCCTGCTGGAGACAACGGATATGCAGAAAGTTTATAAGATGCCGGTACTCTATAGTCTGTATAACGGGGGCAATATTCGACTGGCAGTCACGGATGAAGAGGTGCTGGAGAGTTGGAAGGCGTTCTTTGATACGGGGACAAATTGGAAGGATTTTGCGCCGGATATTTCGTATGAAGATTATAAGCGAATGACGGACAAACAGCATTTGGGCAAGGCGAAGACAATGCCGATTAAGTTTCTAAAGGCATCGGGAAAGGGATTCTTTGTGGATAGGCCGGGGTATGCGCTGGCGGTTCGGGAAGAGCTTGCAGATGTGGCGGAAAATGCGGCGTTTGCGGAACAGATGCGGGATGTTTTGGAATATCGGACGATGGAGTATTACCGGAGACGGTATATGGGAGGGTGAAGTGGTGGAAAGAAATATTAAAGTAATATATTTATCAAAACCGATAACAAATATATAACAACTAGTTGAGTTGGGATTCAAACTGTGATAAGATTGACTTGTTAGAAAATAGTAGTGATTAAGCATAATCATGCTTAATCACAAATTAAATAAATTGTAAGAAAGTAGAGAGAGAACAAATGAAAGCGGTAAATTTGTATGTGCTGACAAGAAATACAAACCAGAAATTATATAGTGATTATGAAAATATTTTATCAGGAAGAGAAGAGCATAGCAGAGTAAAGGAAAGCGAATTTCATAGTCTAAAAGCATTTGTAAAGAAATTATTAGATAATAATGTATGTATAAGCATGTTGGATGGATTTTATTATTCTTTTTCGATACAGCAAATTGGTAAAGAATTTGACTTGCTGAAAATATCGTGTGGAAACATTGTATTAAATATTGAACTCAAAAGTCAAATGGTTTCTGAGGAGGAAATTGCGAAGCAGTTATTAAGGAATAAATACTATTTAAATCATTTGGCGTCAAAAATTGTACTGTTTACATACATAGAAGCAACTAATGTTTTTTATCAGTTAATAGGTGATAAGTTGCAAAAGTGCGCAATAAATGATGTAATAGGTACATTAAATGAAATTGAAAATTTTGAGACCGGAGATATAAACAGATTATTTAAAGTACGAGATTTTTTGATTTCACCACTAAACACACCCCAAAAATTTATTTATGACCAATATTTTTTGACATTACAACAAGAATCAATTAGAGAAGAGATTATAGATTGTGTGATAAATAAAAAGCGGTACAAATTATGGGGGATTACAGGATCTGCGGGAACAGGAAAAACACTTTTGTTATATGATATAGCAAAAAAGCTTAGTTATTATGGAAAAAGTTGTATTATACATAGCGGAATGTTATGTATGGGACATTATTATATAAACGAGCATATTAATAATCTGGATATTGTAGCGGCTAAATCAGTTACAAATGAACTTTTATCTAATTATAGATTTATTTTTGTGGATGAAGCTCAACGTATATATCAGACCAATTTAGATGTTATTTTGGCCTCAGTACAACAGAATGATATGACATGCGTCTTTTCATATGATTATTTTCAAGTATTGTCACATGCAGAAGAAGATAGAAATATTCCGCAGATACTAAGAGAACAATGTAATTTTCAGGAAAGAAAGCTAACTGATAAAATAAGATCAAATAAAGAAATAGCTTCTTTTGTTAGAAATCTAATTAATTTGGAAGATAAGTCCAGAATATCATATAAGTATGAAGACATTGATATAGTATATGCGGATAATGAGGAGGAGGCACATAGAATTATAGATTATTTTTGTCAGATAAAAAATTATACTTTTATTGGCTATACTCAATCAAGATATTACGGGAACTCAATTGACAGATTTCCTGGAGAACTTAATACACATGAAGTAATAGGTCAGGAGTTTGATAATGTTATTATTATGATGGATAATAATTTTAGGTATGGAATGGATGGAAGATTACAAGGGAGAGAACATCCTAATCCTGACTATATTTTTCATAAGTTATTGTACCAGGGCATTTCTCGACCGAGGGAAAAGCTATGTATATTAGTAATTGATAATATGCCTTTATTTGAAAAAATTTTATCTATCAAATCAAAATATATTCAATAAAAGCAAATATACAAATAATCGTAGTGAGCAAGCAGTATCCAAGGAGGCCCCCATGCCCACCAAACGTAAAACCCTTCCCCCAGACCTAGAACATCTCACCGGAACCGAACCCCTCGACCGGCTCCAGAACGCCATGCTCCGGTGCATCCCCAATGCCGTAGACCACAGCAGCTACAAGCAGAACATCTTCGGCCGCACCGGCGTCACCGAAGAATTTGCGCGGTGGCTTTTGGAGTACGGTGCCGATCTGAATTATCAGGATGCCTTCGGCTATACGCCGCTGCACCATCTGGCGATGCGGCCGGACGGCGCGGAGCAGATGCGCCTGTATCTAAGGCTCGGCGCAGACATTCATCTACAATCCCAGCTAAACGGCGGGCCGCTTCACGGGGCGGCTGACCGCGGACTGGTGGAGAACTTAAGAATCCTTCTGGAGCATGGGGCGGAGGTTCATGCCGGGAACCATTGGGGCAGTACGCCGCTTGAGTTTGCGATGGTACGTCTGCGCGGCGGAGTGGATGTGGTGAACAAAATAGAGGCGGTCAAGCTCCTGCTGGATGCAGGTTCAAAGATTACGGAGAAGATGTGGGAGAATGTGGTGCGGATTGGCACGGATGTGGAATTTCGGCGGGCTGATATATCGCCGGAATGGCTGCCCCGGGTGGACGCCGCAATGGAGCAGCTCTATACGCTGTTCGACGTGCCGCCCGTACCGAAGCACCGTCTGCATGACGGCGTATCGCCCATAACCGTCGTGGCCGGGACTTGGCAGGAGCAGTATCAGGAACTGTGGGACTATCTGGTGCCGGGTTCCGGATCTTGCAAGACCGTGCAGGGGGAAGTCATCCGGATCAACGGCAGAGTTTCCCATGAGATTTTGGATAACGGCGGCGCAAATTGGGACGGCGATTTCCGGAAAATGTTAAAGGCGCTGGCAGAGCATCTGGCGTCGGGCAATGCGCTCTCCGAAGAGGAACTGAACAGGGCGGGACAGTTGGCCGCCGTGCTGCGGCAGGGCGACGTTTTGGAGAATGAGCTAAGCGAGCTGTGCCGTCTGAGCGTCCGGTGGGTTTTAAACAATCCGGAACCGGTTCCGCTGGGGGAAACGCCTTATCGGCGTTAGCGGAGATTGAAGGCGGAAGAGGATAAAATGAAAAATAAGAATCAAGAACCATGCGGAACGATTTACCGTTACAAAAAGGCGGGACTAGGGGACCTCGACGAGCTGGTGCGGACGCGAATCCTTGTTCTCCGGGCAGCCAACGGACTCTCTGATTGGGAGGACATGGAGCGGGTAGAGCGGGAGTCCTACGCCTATCATGAACCTCTACACCAAACCGGAGTACCGCAGGCGGGGGATCGCTTATCGGACGCTGGAGCTGCTGGTGGAGGAGGCGCGGGAGCGGGGGATTGCGCAGATTGCGCTGGAAGCGACGGCTATGGGGCGGCCTTTGTATGAGAAGTTTGGTTTTGTGGCGGCGGAAGACGAGATGATCTTGGCTGCAATGGATGCCGGAAAAAGTGCAAAGTATTCCTGAACGCTTTTTTTCTAAATTTTATCTGATAGGATATATGGATGGAATATATTGTATTAGGAAAAATTTGGAAAGCAAAGCGAGGGACACAAGATGTTAAAGACAATCAAAGGAAGGCTTACAATCAGTGTGATCGGAATTGTGGTGGGCAGTATTCTCCTGACCACCGCGGGGATTATGACAGTTGCGGGGAACCGCTTGATTCAGGATCAGACGCAGGCGCTGCAGCTCAATGCGGACAGGTATGCGGAGGAGATCAACACATGGATTGAGAACGAGAAAATGCTGGCGGACGGAGCGGCGGCCGCCATAGAGGCAGGCGGGCGGACGGACACGGATTTCGTCCAGTCTGTGGTGGATATTTATGCGGACGACAGGGAGGAGCTTTTGAATCTCTACTGTGGCACCAAAGACAGCCGTTTTATCCAATCCAACCGCGAGGCGGAGATTCCCGAGGGGTATGACCCGACGGCGCGCGTGTGGTACGGGCAGGCTGCTCAGGAGGGGACGGTCATTGTGACGGATCCCTACTGGGACGTGCTGACGAACCAGATGTGTACCACCATTGCGGCTCCGATTTACATCAAGGGCGAGCTGGCCGGGGTCATCGGTCTGGACGTGACGCTTGGGACGGTGACGGATTTGACGGGGAGCATCAACTATGAGGAGGGTGTGTACGGTTTTCTTGTGGACAGCAGCGGGCAGTATGTGGCGCATGAGAACAAGGCCTATGAACCCACGGAGGATGCGGTGACGGCAGTTGCGGATATTCTGCCGGGGGTTGCGGGGATGATCGGCCAAATGGAGAGCGGCGTGAAGAAGCTTGCGGATTATGACGGGCAGAGCTGTTATTTTGCGTTGGCTCAGATTGAGGGATGCAGCTGGAGTCTGGGCGTTGTGGCGCCAACCGCCAATGCGACGGCTTCCCTGATGGCCATGATCGCGGTAGCGGTGCTGATCGCCCTTGTGGTGATCGGGTTTGTGGCGGTGTTCATGGCGGGTTTAATCGGCAGGATGCTGGCTCCCATCCAGATGTTGAAACAGTTTGCTTCCGGGGATTTTTCGGAAAATGCCTCCGCCGAGAAGGCAATTCCCAAGGAGTATAAGAACGAGACGGAACAGATTAGGACGGCCACCGCGGAGGTGCGCCAGCAGATTCGGGAGATTATTCTGAACACGAAGCAGGAGGCGGGAGCCATCAGCACGATCGCCGAGGGAACGTCCGCCAAAATGACGGTGCTGAACAAGGATATTTCCGGCATTTCCGGTCTGGTGGGACAGGTGATGGGACAGACCGAGAAAGCGCAGGAGCTGACGGAGGGAATCCGCGGCAACGGACAGGAGCTGGGAGAGTCCATAGAGAAGGTGGCGCGAAAGGCCGGGGAGGCAGCGGAGCAGTCCGGCGGTATCATGGAACGCGCGGGCAGACAGCATGAAAGTTCGAAGGCGTCGGCACAGGAAGCGGTTGCGCTTTATCAGGAGACGAGAGGGGATCTGGAGAAGGCTATCACGGATGCGCAGAAGGTGCATGAGATCGACAGCCTGACGGAGGAGATTCTGGCCATCAGCTCCCAGACCAATCTCTTGGCCTTGAACGCGTCCATCGAGGCGGCGCGGGCGGGAGACGCAGGAAAAGGATTCGCCGTTGTGGCGGAGGAGATCAGGCAGCTTGCAGACAATTCCAAACAGGCCGTGGATAAGATCAGGAAGGTGACGGAGGGCGTGGTACACAATGTCGCTTTTTTGTCTGAGAGTTCGGGCAGGCTGCTGGACTTTATGAACGGAAAAGTGATGGAAGATTATGAGAAGATGACGGAGCTTGCCAAGATGTATCAAAAGGATGCGGAGTTCTACAACGATATCTCCGGTGAATTGGGGGTATCCTCCCAAGCGATGAGCGCAAGCATGGTGGAAATCAACGCCTCCATCGCCGCCATCACGGGGCTGGTGGGCGAGATTGCAAAATCCATGCGGAGCATGGAACAGTCGGCGGAGGATTCCAACGGCAATTCCGAGGCGGTGGTGGAACAGATGGAAGAATTGTTCCGCTTGAGCGAGCTTCTGAATCAGACCGTGGCGTCCTTTAGAGTATAAGGAGCGGTATATGTTAGGCGGTTCGGTGTGGGTGGCTCTGCTCCGGTTCGCGCTGAGTCTGGGGGGGACGATGTTGTTGTTCTCCCTGATGAGCGAATCTCGGTTTGGCAGAAAGAAAACGGCGCTGTGCTATTTATGCTTCGGCGCTGTGATGACAGCGGCGGCGTGCATATGGTATGCGCTTTACTGGGAGAGCTGTGTAAAAGCGGCGGCATTCGTCATCTATATGTGTTTTGCCTTGTTTGCCCTCTGGATCAGCAGGGATCCGCTCTATCTCTCGCTCTATAAGCTGGCGTTAAATTTTTACCTGCTGGCGGTATTTCTGGTGGGCGGTATCGAGATTGCCGTGATTTTCTTTGACCGGAACGTGTGGGTGGATATCGTCGCGCGCACGGTCATGATTCTTTTGATGGCGTATTTTATCGAGAAGAAAATCAAGAATTCCATCAGGGGATTTGGCGATTATGTGGAGCATGAGCTGGATCGGTTCAGCGTCACGATCATGATGATCAGCATTCTCTTCGGCATCGGATTTATCTTGAATCCGAATATCAAGGATCAGACGCCCTATCGTCTGTTTCAGGTCGGCATGAATTTCTTCTTGACGGGCGCGCTGCAGCTGTTGGTGTTTAGGCTCTATCTGCATATCGGCAGGGAGAAGGAGTTCCAAAAGGAAAATCAGCTGATGCGCTTAAACCAGCGTCTTTTGGAGAGAAATCTGGAGCTGCTCGAGGAGTCTGCCGAATCCGGCAGGAGAATCCGCCATGACGCGAGACACCACAATACGGTGATTGCGGAGTACGCCCGCAGAGGGCAGAACGGGGAATTGCTGCAGTATCTGCGCGAATATCAGAAAGAGACGGAGAACGACGCGCCGGAAGCCATCTGCGCCAACACGGCGGTGAATAATCTTCTCTCCGCATACACGGACAAGGCGCGCAAAGCGCAGATCCGGGTCAAGCTGGATGTGGAGCTTGGCAGGGAGCCGGTCATACCCAATATCGACCTGATCACTATATTGGCCAACGCATATGAGAACGCTATCTACGGCTGCATGGAAGTGCAGAAACAGACGCGGGAGCGGGAGTGCCTGATCCATCTGATGCTTAGAACCAAGAAGAACAAGCTGGTCATCTATTGCAGCAATACCTGCACCCCGGAGACGGAGCTGAAAAACGGGCAGCCGAGACCGGAGTCCACGGGCGGCGTCGGTGTGCTGAGTATCATCAAGACTGCGGAAAAATATGAGGGGGAATATGATTTTAAAAATGACGGCGGAGTGTTTGTGTTCCGCTTGATTATGAATATCCCGGGCAGCGGCCCGGCCGCTGTCCCCATACCGGATAGTCATTGACAAACGGCGGCGAAATGTTTATCATAAAAAAATAAAGAGGGATGATGCGGACGGGAGAGGTGCGGCATATGTATCTGGTAGCGCTTTGCGACGATGAGGCGGAAGAACTGGACAAAGCGGAGCAAATGCTGCGCAGATATGAGAAGATGCATTCCGGCACGGAATTTTTGACGGCACGTTTTGAAAATGCGGAGGCGCTGCTCGACAAAGTAAGAGAAACGGGGTATGCGCCGGATTTTATTTTGATGGATATTTATCTGCCCAAGAAGCTGGGGATTCAGGCGGCGCGGGAGCTGCGTGATATGGGAAACCGCGGAAAGATCATTTTCCTCACGACCTCCAGAGAACACGCTCTGGAGGCGTTCGGCGTGGATGCGGCGCAGTATTTGGTGAAGCCGGTGGCGGACGCGGTGCTGTTTCCGATATTGGATAGGCTGCTAGAGCGCGAGGAGGAACTGCGCAGACGCTATATGCTGCTGCGGGTCGATGGAAGGATCCGGCGGATCGCAGTGGACAATATCACCTATTGCGAGGCGCAGGGCAAGAGACAATACCTGCACCTTGCGGATGGCGCGCAGTGTCTGCTGCGTATCACATTGACGGAAATTTATGGGATGCTCTCCCGCTATGAGGAGTTTGTGCGGGTGGGCATTGCTTATATTGTGAATCTGGGACATGTGGACAGTCTCAACGCGCGGGAGCTGCAGATGGATGACGGCAGACGGATCTATCTGCCGCGGGGAGCCTATCAGCCCCTGCGGGAAAGGTATTTCGGATATTACTGCGAAGAGAACATAGATTAGCAAAGGGATTTTCGTGCTGCCAACCATCTATATGGGGGAAAGACCACGGATTATTCTCTGGATCCTAAGGCGTATGCCCTGTATGGAAGCCTAATGATCTATCCGGTTGGATTCTGTATTCTTGTCTCCGCTATTGGAAGATGCCGGAACGGGATCTGGACAAACGGCGGAAGAAACAGCGAAAATAATCGTGTGGTGCGGCAACCTGCGGGAAGCGGGGGAGAAGATTCCGGAGGACAATCATGGAACTGCTATATAATCTTGATTTTGAACTGTGCGGGCTGCTATTTACTTTGGTGATATACTTCCACTTTTGTATGTATTATTCCAATCAGTCGGAGATCAATAAGAAATTCAAGGGTCTTGTACGCTATCTGATGTTGACGGAATTGATGGATATTGTGACCGCCATCATGATCAGCTATGGGAGCGTGATTCCGATCGCGCTGAACATGGCGGCCAATACGGTCTATTTTATGTCCTCCTTCTGTCTCGCATTCACGTTCCTGCAATATGTGGAGAGCTGCGTGTGCCGGAATGAAAACCGGATGTCGTTCAACAAAATTGTATTGCTGGTGCAATTTCTGATGCTCTTTCTCAATCTGTTTACCGGCTTCATCTTTGGGTTTACACAGGAAGGGGAATATGTCCACGGGATCTTCTATGTGCTGGTCTATCTTGTGCCGCTCTATTATGCCGGCTGCTCAGCCTATGTGCTGTTCAAGAGCCGGAAATTGTTTCGGAAGAAGCAGCTTTTCTCTATCATCACTTATATTATTCTGTGTATGTTCGGTCCGTTGATCCAGATGTTGTGGTTTCCGGACATTCTGCTGTCAGTCTTCACCTGTTCGGTCGCCGCCGTGATTATTCTTTTTTCCATGGAGACGCCGGATTATCAGCTGCTGACCCAAACTCTCGCGGAACTGGAGGCTCTTCGTAAAAGCCTGCAGCAGGAGGTGAAAAGGCAGACGGAGGCGGCGGAGGACAGAAGGGAGAAAGTGGAACGCCTCTCCCAGCAGGTGGTGCTGACGCTCGCCAAAACGATTGATGCGAAGGATCGTTACACCAAAGGACATTCGGAACGCGTGGCCGACTATGCCAGAAAAATTGCTGAGAGGATGCATTTGTCCAAGCAGGAACAGCAGGAGATCTACTGGATGGGGCTTCTGCACGATATCGGGAAAATCGGAATACCGGATACTATTATTAATAAAACCGGAAAACTTACGGACGAGGAGTTTCAAATTATCCGGAAACATCCGGTCATCGGCGTGGATATTCTGAGTACCATATCGGAGATCCCCCATATTTCGGACGGGGCGAGATCCCATCATGAAAAATATGACGGCTCCGGCTATCCCGACAAGCTGGCGGGGGAGGACATCCCGCTGATGGCAAGAATCATAGGCGTGGCGGACGCCTATGACGCCATGACCTCCAAGAGAAGTTATCGAGACGTTTTGTCGCAGGAGACGGTCCGCGCGGAGATTGTGAAGGGAAGGGGAACCCAGTTTGATCCAAGGTGCGCGGATATCATGCTGGAGCTGATGGACGAGGATAAGGAATACCGGATGAGGGAACATTGAGGAACCGGGCCGGATGGGATTCCCGGGGGAACACATAAGAGATTAGAAGGAGATCAGGATGATCAAATCCATTAAATTAATCAGGTTTAAACAGTTTAAAGAGACGAAGATTGAATTAAAGCCTTTTAGCATCTTGATGGGAGAAAATAATTCGGGAAAAACGTCCGTACTACAGGCGCTCTGGCTTGCTCAGGCCAGTCTTCACCGGGGCAGGCTGCTGACGGTAGATGGCAGGACGGGCCGCATGAAAGTCAGCAATAACGGATACTACATGTTCGATGTCCCTTTTGCGCCGAAGGACGATCTGGCCAGTCTTTTTTATAATAGGATTTCCCGGGAGGGTTCTTCGTGGGATGAAAACAGCGGAGCGATTCTCCAGCTTGTAGACGAATATGAGAATTATATAACCCTGCATTTAAGGGATCTCTTTAAAAATTTGAATTTTAAACTGTTGACCACATCCGAAGAATTGAACGCTCCGGATATTCAAAATTATGAGCCGCTTTATATCTCCGGGTTTGTAGGGATTCATTTTCAGGAAGAAAGGATGTTTCCTGCGACTCTTGAGGCAAAGGTGGCCGCCGGAAACGTAAATGCAATCATCAGAAATATTATATTGGATTTGAAATTGCATAATCCGGAAAAATTTGAATATTTAAACGCTCTATTAAGTAATGAATTTGGGTTTCACATTAGGGAAGTACATTTTCGGGAAGATGACGATTTATATGTATTTTCCGAATATGAGGAAACATCTGGGCAAAGCGGCGTCAGCCTTGATTTTAGCAGCTGCGGAAGCGGCATCATGCAAATTCTACAGATTCTGGCTGTGATCTTAAGGTATTGTCCGGAGAAAACCAGAATTGTCCTAATTGATGAGCCGGATGCGCATTTACATAGTAATCTGCAGGTGAAGTTTATGAATATTTTGATGAGAATGCAGGAGGAATTGGGAATCCAGATGATTCTTTCCACGCATTCGACAGCGATTATCCAAAATGCGGAACCGGAAAATGTTATTCCGATTCTTGCGTATGCGCCGGTAAATCGGGGATTGACGTGCAGCGGTGAGGTGCATAAGATAATTGCGGACCGTTTAGACGCCTATGAATTGGGGAAGGCAAAAATCAGCGGGAAAATTGCTTTTTTTGAAGATGCCAATTTGGATATCTTTGAAAAAATGGCGGCTGTAATGCACATAGATACTTTTTCGGGAGTGAATACCATTCCGATGATCTGCGGAAGAGGGAAGGATGATAAATTACCTTTTACTTTAAATACCGTGTTGCGGGAATTGTTGGGAAGGGATATAGAAATACATGTAATACGGGATGCTGACGGTATGCCGGAGGAAACGAAGCGGAAGTTAAAAGCGTTCGCTGCTGACCACAATGTAAAATTACATATTTTGTCACGTTATGAGATTGAAAATTATGTATTAAATGCAGAATTGATTTTCAGAACCTTAAATTCTGAGATGAGCAATGCAGGGAAATCCATCCCTTCCGTTTCCGAAATTCAGGAGAAATTAGATGAGGCGTTACGCGATACGATTAGGGGCGGAATCTACAAATACAATTCAACGCTTAGCGATGTCTTGTATAAAGTAAACCACAATTTGTTGGGGGAGAGAGATTACAAAACGGATCAGGCTTCCCATGAGACGGATGCGATTTATAGAACTTATTACAATTTACAGGGGGCGGAGGAACTCCGGAATATCGGAATGGGCAAACAGGCGAGGGCAATTGTGCTTTCTTGGCTCAATCAGGATAAGGGATTGATGATATCCAAAAAGGCGATTCTGCGCAATCTGCGTACTGAAGATGTTTGTGATGAGATCAGAGCGCTTCTATTGGATTTAAAATCCGATTTGAATCCGTATACGGATGTGGAGAGCGGACCCGTTCGTACAGAGGCTAGGGAAGCATATGAGCAGTTGTCTCTTGCCGGGATGGAGAATTTTGAAGGATCATTCGCATGATTGATGAAAACGCGGATAGGCTTTTGATGCATTTCACCGTTCAAATATGCATCTTACATTTTTTTCATTGATTTGTTTTGCGGCATGATGTATGTTGAGTACATCAGCGAAAACACAAAATGAAAAGAATGGAGAGTTTAAAAATGGGAGTTGTATTATTTGCGGTTTTTACGGTTATGGAGATTGCGCTCACAGCGCTGAGCTTCACCAAATACGGAAGCCTTTGGCGCAGAAACAGAGTATTTTTCCGCGCGGCTGAGTTTATCCTCGTGCTGCTTGTAATGCTTTTGCCGGTAACGGGACAGAAATGGAGGTTCATGGGCTGCCTCGTGATCCTCGGGATACGCCTTGCCGTATCTGCTATTACATATCTTATAAAGCGCGGCAGTATCAATAAAGAAAGAACAAAGGCAAAGGCGGTTATCGGCGCGGTGATGAGCATTATCGTTATCGGCTTCTCCCTTTTCCCTGCCTTTATTTTCGCAGACTATTCAGGACTTGAGACAAGCGGTCAGTATGCGGTAAAGGAAACTCAGGCAATACTGATCGACAGCAGCAGACTTGAGGCTCGGGAAGACGACGGTTCCTGCCGCGAGATCCCCATTCACTTCTACTATCCTGAGAGCGGTGCGGCAGGCTGTCCTCTAGTGCTGTTCGCTCACGGCTCATTCGGCTATTATCAGAGCAATTATTCGCTGTATGCGGAGCTTGCAAGCAACGGCTACGTGGTAGCGAGCATAGACCACCCGTATTACGCTTTCTTTACAAAGGACACGGAGGGCAAAACAATTATAGTTGATTTTGAGTTTATGCAGACTGCCGTTAATATGCAGTACAGCTCTGATTTTACCGAGACCGAGGAGGATTTTAATACTATATGCGAATGGATGTCTATCCGCACGGCTGATGAGAACTTTGTGCTTGATTCTATAAAGGCTGCCAAGGACTTAAAGCAGCTTGACGCCGCATGGTATATGGAATCCGAGGAGGAAAAAGCGGAAATCCTCGAGGCGCTTGAAATGACAGACACGGACAAAATCGGACTCACGGGACATTCTATCGGAGGCGCGGCAGCGGTACAGCTCGGCAGGGAGCGCGACGACATTACTGCGGTAACCTGCATTGACGGCACGATGCTCGGCGAACAGATATCCATTACCGACGGAAAGCTTGACTACAACCCCGAGCCTTATCCGATACCGATACTTTCACTTGATAATGCAAGCCATTGGGAGTCTTATCTTAATGAAGAAACATACTATGTAAACAAATATTTGCTTGACAATGCCATTGATGCGAGAGAAGCTCATTTCGACGGCACGGAGCATATGGATTTCACGGATCTGCCGCTTTTTGCTCCCGCATTGGCGAAAATGCTGGGAAAGGGCGAGGTGGATTCGTCGGAATTCATTCCCCAAATAAACGGCATCATTCTTGAATTTTTTAATTGTTATCTAAAAGGATTCGGGTGTCAAAAGGTCACCAACCTTGGATATAAATTTGTACCTTGAAAA
>JAMPGV010000023.1 GCA_023663735.1 Muribaculum sp.
GCCCATACTCGTGCGGCTTGAACGGTCCGCGAAGCATATCCGCCACGTTCCAGATGACGGTAGCTTTTTCCGCTATATTGATTCCCACATCGCTGATTTTATCGTTTCCCATCTTTGTCAATCCCCCGCTTCTCGCATATTAGCTCTTAGCCTCTTCTATAGATTATACCATCCTATTGTTAAATTCTCAAATGAAACCCAAACTGACACAAGCGTATATCTTGCTACATCCCACTTTTGGGACACATCTATTCACACAACTTTTGCTTGCCGGTTCGGCACACCTGTGCTACAATACATTTTCAGCAGTCCCCGAATGATGAGAGGAGGAACGACGATGTTTCGGATAGACGCCGATTCGCTGCATTGGATAGACAAACGGGAAGATAATTGCGACGATTTATGTTTACACGGACATGCGGCCGCCTATATCGGAGACCGAAAATTAGAGTATCATGCGACGGTCAGCGCGACCGCCCTATTTTTGCTGAAGACACTGACAGAAGATCATATCATCTATGAGGACAATCAGATGCTGCCCTGCTGCGGCTTTTTTCTGATTGCAGACGAACGGCTGGAGAACTGTGACATATCCGGCTGTCCCAACGGCATCGACTGGTCTGTTCTGCATGACGGAGAACAGATCCGCCTGATTTTGGCGGACGGATTCGAGATCACCGTGCCTTTAAACGCATACCGGGAAGAAGTCTTCCGCTTTGCGGACAAAATTGAGGCCTTCTATCTGGCAAGTCCTCCGAGAAAGCTCCCGGAGGACGAATTTGAGCGGAACGGATATACTGCGTTTTGGAACGAGTGGCGGCGCAGAAGAGGCTAATAAATACAACCTTATGTTTGATAATTTTTGCGTTTGTACGTGCATCCCGATGTCCGGTAGTTGGAACAGCCCCAAAATTCACCATAAGGTCCCTTAATTTTTTTCAGTTGACCGCCGCATATGGGACACGCGAATTTTTCCATCTTCAATGGGGCTTCGTACCATTGCTTTAACGTCAACGCAAACTCCGATTCTTGATTCCTAATCGTAACAAAGAAAACCTTCTTTTTTGCCCTTGTTAAAGCTACATAATAGAGCCTTCTTTCCTCCGCAAAAGGATATTGATCGCAATTCTCGAGCAACAAATTTAATAGTGGAGCGTCCTGCTTTCTGCTCGGAAATCCCATCTTAAATCTTTTATTATTAATAATAAAAACGTAATCCGCCTGCAATCCCTTTGATTTATGTGCAGTCATAAAATTCATTTGCAAATCAGGACGCTTATCATATCTCACATCTATCACTTGTGTATTGTTATTAAAGCTGCAGATAAGCGATTTGTTATCCTTCAATAAGTCCACATCAAAAGAGTATCTTCCTATGAAGAAAACTGTGCTATTTTCAGGTAAATCATCTAATTTCTGAATCGTAAAATCAATCGCCTTCTTTTCCGTATACCCGTTTATTTCACCCAAAACATATTTTTCAGCAGATGTCCTGCCCTTCAAATTCTTTTTAATTTGAGCAGGATTCTGCATTATAAATCTACCGCTGATTTCAATCAATTCTCTGGAAAAACGATATGTTGTCTCTATCCTGCCAATCTGTGTTGGACCCCAATAATGTTCAAAGTTAAGTATAAAACCAATATCGCTTCCGGAAAAACGATAAATACTCTGCCAATCGTCTCCTACACAAAACAAGTCAAAGTCCTTGGATTGCCTTATACTGTACAACAATGAAAAACGTGCTTTGGAAATATCCTGATATTCATCGACAATCACATACTTATAAGGACTAACATATTTTCCTGTTTGCACATACTTTTTTGCCAGATGAATCATATCGTTAAAATCAATTTCATTATGCTCTCTCAACCAAACGCAATATGAATCAAAAATGGGTTCCAGTAAAGATAAAAGCACATTATTACTTTGTACATAGCGGTTTTTAATATTCAATTGCCTAACGGTCTGAATATTATAACCATTACTTTTTATCAGATTGATAGTTGTTTCAAATAGATCAATCATATTTTTTAACGCCAAATTATCTTTACTTGAAATTTCTTTCCATAGTTCTTCTTCAGATTTTGGCAAAAATTTTACGTCCTGTTCTAAAAGCTTTTTCTGCAAATTATCTAATAACACACCATCAAATTTTTCATAAGCGTAGCATTCAATCAACACTGTATGATTTGCTTTATGAGTCTCTCGTTTCCATTGCATGGAAGCTTGATAATTTTGAGATGCGGCCATACCATGAGCGTCCTTAAAGTAAGAAGGCACATCGCCCTGTTTATTAATGCCAAAATACTCAATGTAAATGTGATAATCCGGCAAATAAAAATCGGGTTTATACTGAGCATATTCGTCGGTGCGGGTATCTGTCTCATACGGTTGCTCATAAACATAATTCACTCCATTCCGAAACAAAAAATTAGCAATGTCCATCTCGCCGTAACTTTTGACTGTTTCGTTATTTAAAGTAGTTGGAGGATTGAAGCTTAAATATTCTCTGTATTCTTCTTCCGTATTAAATTCAAACTCTGATTTAGCAAGGACATGATTATACAGCAGATAGGAGTTAAGCATTTTTAAATATGCCACCGATTTCATATTTTTCTGCAATTCTTCCTTGATAAATTGAGACATATTTAACTGCGTAATTTGAGGCTTGACTCCCTCAACATCGGTTATAATGTTCATACCGAGCTTGTGAAAGGTAGAAGCCTCTATTTTACAACCTGTTTCTCTGGAAATCCGCTGACTCATTTCAGCAGCTGATACATTGGTAAAAGATAAGACCAATATATCTTCGGGTTTATACATTCCACTTTTCAGTAAAAACTTGATCTTCCCAATAATTGTTGTAGTCTTGCCTGTTCCGGCACCAGCTATAACCAGTTGATTGTGCATTTCCATTACAATACACATCATTTGCTGCATATCAAGCTTCTGCCCCTCTACATCTCCGATAAGAGTAGCTGCACCTTGTATTTTTGCGAGTGCTGTCTGCTCATTATGAACACTTATTCTTTGTTTTAGGGATTGCGCAACACAATATAATTCTTTCTGCCAGACTTGCAAGCGCTTATAATTTGACGCTCTTTTTACTTTTATTATGTTCGAGTCTTTGACATCTTCTAACAAAGAATCATTTTTTCTATACCATTCCCACCCGCGATTCGGTTGGATAAAGGAATTTCCGTTTTCCAATAAACAGTTTGCTTCTTGCAAAGCTGCCTCAATCCGCAACAGATACTCGGAACATTTATTCTCCTGTAATCGTTTCTTTTCCATATAGGGCGCAAAAAGTTTTGCAATCCAATTCATACTTTTACCTCTTTCGTAATCTGCATTCATAAAGCAACAGAATTCTTATCCTTAACCGCAATCATATATTATTATATTTGCGAATTTCTTGCAATGCTTTTATAAAAGATTACTTTTCCAGTAACAGTACAAATAGGGGAATATAAAATTCCCCTACCCCTCTCCCACCATATAGCTCTGGTACCGCAGTCCCAGAGGAATCTCTATCTTCTGACCCGGATAAATCTTGTCAGGATCCGCAATCCCGTTTGTGGGATATGCGGCAATCTCTTCATAAGAATCTGTATGACCTGTATAACTGCGTGAAATTGCGGCCAGCGTATCTCCGCTCCGCACCACATGGTAATACGGAAACAAGGTAAACGTTCCGATCACCCGCTCTTGAATCGCATAAGCGTTGTCCTCCACCTCGCTCCCCTCGAAGGTCTCAAACAAAAGGATCCATTTGCTCTGTTCCGCCGCGGTAATCGGTATGTAGAGCGCTGCCTGACGCCCTTCAAACTCGCCCTCAAAACGCAAAAACTCATGAAACTTTGTCTGATACCTTGTGCCGCCGCTCCACGAACCGCTTTCTCCCAGCATCGTGTCCGTCAAACGCTCCGCACCGCCGTCTTCCATATAGCGGACAATAGCTTCAGCGGAGGAAAAATCCACATCCTGCCACTCCTGCCTAAGCAGGATTCTTCCATAATCGTCCTTCCGCTCAAAGAGGATGCGGTTTCTCTGATCTCTCACCACCACCTGTCCGATCTCCGGCCAGACAATAACATCCGCCAGATCTTCCTTGTTCTTTGAGAGTGCAAAAGATCCGGAACTGATTTTCTCCAGATGATATTCCTCCGTCAGCTCCTGCCCCAAGGCGCTCTCCAGAATCTCCTCAAGCCCGCCGGCCAAGACATATTCGTCGATTTTCTCACTCTCTCCCAAAAGCTCTTCCGGAACGCCGCATTCAAAAGTGATCATCTTTTCCTTCGGCCTCTTTTTCTCCTCCGACTGATGATAGAAAATAAGGGGTGCGGCGGCATTCGTGCCGATGTTAAAATCCTGCGGAATCTCTATGTAGAACAGATCGTTCATAAAAGCCGTGGACGAATACGTCTTAGTCTTAAAATCCTTTGCGGCCTTCGCCCCAAAATAGTGCTTCACCCGGTCGGTTCCCCAGAAATGCAGAAGCGTTTTCGGCCACTCGCGGCCGGAGTCCCTGTCGGTATCCTGCTGCGGCACGGTTCCGGCATACACGTATTGTTTCAGATACTTCTGATATTTCTCGGCTCCGCTTTCCATAAAACGGTTCGGAATCCCCAGATAGCTGTCTGCTGCCCTCCTACCGCCCTGTCCTTCCTCGAGCGGCTCCGGTTCCAGAAACGTGCCGCCCCACACCTTTCTCCAATGCCAAGGACGCCCGGAAGACGCTGTCTGCACCTGTGCCGATTCCTGTACCGGATTCTGCTCCTGCGTCTGCTCACGCACGGATTCCGATACGGATTCCCGTACAGAATCCCGCCCGCCGTCCTCCCCGCCGTCAGACGGGTTCCATGCGATACCCAGCAGCAAACAACCGAACAGCACATGACTCATGATGACGTATACCGCCCACCCGGATAAAGGCAGCAGCTTTCCCAACTGCTTCAAAATCACATCCCTGAACAAAACGATCCCTCCTCCGTATCTTCACCGACCGCTTTGTCCTGCCGCCCGCCGGTGTCTGCCAATGTTTTCTTTGACGTACTTTTCCGCAAAACAGGCGATTGCGGAAACATCGTCTATTACGAAAATACACGGCAAAACCATCAAAAAGAAAACATTTCTGCATAGTAATTGCATCATTCCGACATAACTTTTGCATCAACTCCGGTGGATCTATGAGAAAGCATCGTTCTATTCAGATTTCTGATTTTCCCCGTTTTCATTTACAAGCATACTATATACGCGATCACTACAGAATCGAACCCTGTCCCTCCGGCATCTGCGGCAGTTCTCCATTCTGTCCGCCCTCCGGCATCTGAGGTTTTCTGCCGTCCTGTCCAAACTTCCCTCTTCCGCCTTGTCCGCCTTCCATGCCGTCCTGTCCAAACTTCTCTCTTCCGCCTTGTCCGCCGAAACCGCCCATTCCATGGCCGCCCGGTCCCATACCCATACCGCCTCCGTAAATCGTCTCCGTCATCTCCACCTGCGTACTCTCTTCTCCCATACAAACCGTGTAGGTCTCGCCTACCCGGATGTCTCCACAGCTTAACACTGCCGAATTGTATGACTTTTCCGCCGTACAGTTAAGCAGCACGTTTCCCGAGGCATCCTTCAGTTCCACTGTGCTGCCCGCCGTCTGCATATCCCGCACATTGACCAAGATGGAACACTGGCTGGAATTCTGCCCGAAATTCTGTGCCATTCCGGAGGAACCCAGAGCGATCACCGTACCGCCGGTAACGGACGCCTCCCCGTCATAGTCCAGCGCACCGTTTCCGCTGTTCGACGGCCCATACACCACAAGACTGCCGCCCTTTACATACAGAGTGCCGTTGGAGTCAATGCCGTCCCCGTCCGCATTCACCACAATGTTTCCGCCGGAGATCAGAATGGAATGACTTTCCCGCAGTTCTCCCGCCGCATTCAGCCCATCGTCCACGGCCCGCACATGAATGTCGCCGCCCGCGATCTCCACGCTGCTGCCCTCGATTCCCTCATTGCTCTGCGCCACATTGACCATTCCGCCCGCGATCACCAACTCCGTGTCGGAATGGATTCCGTCGTCCCCCGCGGTAATCGCCAGACTTCCCCCTGCGATATAGGTATAACCCACCGTCGCATCCTCGTCATTGCCGGAATGGATCCCGTCCTGTCCGGCGTCAATCACCAAACTGCCATTTGCTATGCGCACGCTGTCCTTGCCTTCCAGCCCATGCTTTCCCGCCGTGATTTCATAACTGCCGCTTGCGATGACCAGATCGTCCTTGCAGGCAATCCCGTTTCCCACCTCAGACTTCACACGCAGCAGTCCTTCCCCGTTAAACGTAATATCCTCTCTGGCGTAGACTGCTCCGTCGATATTGTGTTCGTCAATCGCTGCATATTCGCCGGTGCTTTCCAGCAGATTTTCGCTGCCTGCCGCGGTTGTCACAAAGACTTTATCCGCACAGTCCACATACAGCGCCGCGCTTCCTGCACAAGAAATGCTCGCTCCGTCGAACACCAGCTGCACCTTATCCGCCTTCTGTGCGCTGACTTGCAATCTTCCCTGTAGATTGCCGGTCAACAGATAGCTTCCTCCGCCCGTGACCGTCACCACATTTCCTTTGACCTCCACGGATTCAGAATCCGCCTGTGCGGTATCTCCCTGCAAAGTAATCCGCACACACTCCGACTCGTCATATCCGACTTCCAGATCTCTGCCGCTGAACAGATCTGCCGTGTCAAGCAGCGTCACTTCTCCCGCCGCACCCTGTCCGTTCGTCTGCTGCAGATTTCCGCCGTCTGCCGCAACGCTCTCCTTTGCGGCCGGATGCTCCGCATTGCCACAGCCCGCCGCCAGCATTGAGAATGCCAGCAAGGCCGCCAAAACGACGCGCCGCATCCGACGCCCATCGACAGGAACAGTTTTATCATATTCATTCTTACCCATCGCCATTCATTCCTTTCATTTAACCAGATCATCCCAACGACGCGGATCTATTCCCGCGCCCGATTTTCCTACTCTCCGCCCCGCTTACAGCTCGCATACGGACTGCTCCCCTCTCGAAAGTAGGATCTCCAGATTGCCGTTTCTGCAGCGGAGTTTATCAATCAATTCTTTCTCGTTTGCATCTTTTTTAAGTTCCACCCGGTAAGCCAGTTTAAACAGGCTCCCCATATTACTCGTCTTCACGGACAACAGCACATGACTGGACGTAAACTGTTCCAGAAGATCCTCAAACACATCTCCGTAATCCAAATTTTCCGGGATGGTAATATGCAGCACCTTGGATCTCTCCTTCGCCTCCCCATACTGCCCAATCAGATTATAACACAGGCTGACGCTTCCCAAAATGACTGCAAACAGCGCCGCATACGCAAGATATCCCATCCCCGCGATCAAACCTGCTCCCATGGCCAGAAAAATGGCGCTTATTTCTCTTGCCGTGCCGGGAGCCGAGCGGAAACGTACTAAGCTGAAGGTTCCGGCCACGGCCACTCCCGCTCCCACATTTCCGTTCACCATCATAATCACCACGCACACTACTGCGGGCAGAAGCGCCAGCGTCGCAAGGAAACTGCGGCTGTGCCTGCTCCGCCAGCCATGTACCGCCGCCAGAAACAGGCCGATTGCCAGAGACACGCCGATGCAAAGCAGGAAATTTCCCACAGAAATCACACTCTGTGAAGAGGTATCGAATACCCCTCTGAATAAATTGTCAAGCATATTTTCTTCCTCCCGCCCTTTTCTCTTCTTCCTCCATCGCCCATATTTGCTCATAGGCTCTTCCGTACTTGGAAAAACTCGTTTTAAAGATACCGTTTTCCGTAAGCAGCGCGCACAGCCAGAGCGGCATGGCCGAAGCGATCTTGATCTCCATCAGTGCGGTCTGAGGCTCCAAAATGGGCGTTCCGTAGATTCCGGCGCACAGGGACAGCTCCTGCTGCCGCCAGAGAATCGATTCGTCAAAAGTGATCCGAAGATCTCTGTCCTGCTTCCCATAGAAGGCCTCCCGCTCATAAGAGAGATAGACGACAGGCGCAAGCCCCCGGTACATTTCTTTAAAATAATCGATCTCCTCCGCGATCTGCCCCTTCTTAGGAAGCGGTTTTCCAGCCATTAGATACTCCATGGCTTCCCGCTCGCGAATCCGGATGCGCCGCTTATAGACCACTCCCTTATATTTTTTCTTAAGCTCCAGAAAAACGCTGCTCTCCCGGTCGGCGCGCCCGTAACTGCGAAGGCGCATCTTCTCTTTATACACGGGCCGCTCCAGCGAACGCCGCGCCAGCGTATAGTCCGGCGTGTCAAAATAGAGATTGCAGATACTGCTCCGCCCGTATTCGTCCGGCGCCATATACGGCTCCATGGCGGCGAGCAGCCGCGCCTTCTGTTCTTGTGTGACGAGATATTTCAGTTCGTATCGTTGGAAAATATCCTGATAGCTCATGTCTTTTTCCGCTCCTGTTCCGGCTTCTTATTGGATCCGGTATTTCAGCTTCCGAAAGACATTCTAATAGATCAACCTAAAATAGACTTTAAATTTCCTGTAAAAAATCTGATAGAAAAGCAGAAACCTTGAAGGTATGATACAGACAGCAGAATCCGCATTGATATAGATATCGCATAGGCTCTCGGAATTGCGAGCCTATACTTCTATGATTGTTCATCACTCGATTTGTTCAGACATTTCACAAAGTACGAATCCCTAGACAGATAGGTCTTGGGGATCAGAACATAAGCAAGCGTACATTCGCCCTCTGTGTTGTCCTGTTTAAGAGAAATGGAGCTTCCCATTACAATATACTCATCTCCGACGTCAGTTCTCTGCCACTCATATTTCGTATTGCCGCTGTGGCTGTCAAGTTTGACGCAAAGGGAATATTTGCTGAAATCCGGCACAACTTTTTCTTCCAATGCGCTGCGAATACTGCCGTTTTCCACAAGATTGTGGCTGTCACAGCTTTTGATAAATTCTTCGTACTTTGTCGAGTCAGGTATGTAAAGCCCCATAAAACCGTGCATATTGAATTCCTTCCAAACCGCTTGCATTGCCGTTTCAGAGAAGCCATATGCTTCCCCTGTGATAAAGTCGGGATCGAAGTTCAGATCTCCATCCTTGATCCGCCGCCACTCACCGCCATCGGCACATGGGATACTGTCAGAGATAAAACTTCCGCTGGAACGGGGCAAAGCCGCAACATTGCAAAACCCCGCACCCTCCGTATGGGAGAGTTTATAGCCGTCCTCTGTGCGCAGGACAGCGTTTGCGGGAGCGGTGTTCAGTTCGACGAAATAGACATACCGTTCCTGTTCATAATCCTTGTAATCATCAAGCATATCGTCAATCGATACACCACATTGTTTGGCAAGTATGCGCAGCTGTTCATCACTCGAAAGAAAGTACATTCCGTTCATTTCGGTATTGCACTCAATAGAATTCAAGTGTATATCCTCATCCGTGTAAACAAGCGGCGCCGTGGATTCGGGCGTGACGCCCTTCAGCATTTCAGCATAAAGCTCTACGAACTTTTGGGCAAAGCCGTCACTGAGCGCGCCCTGAAAATCCCCCTCCTCCGTGCAGACGGTCATACTTCCTGTATCGGGATTGCAAAAGGAGACCCTGCGCGAACCGGCATCCATGGCAACGGGTTCTGAATGAAATTCGCTTTCCGGATCTATCTGTGAACCGATTACATATAATTCATTCATCGTGTCGCTGTCTATCGTCATGATGGGTTCTGTGTTATCGCGGATGACGTCAAACTTTAAAAACAACTGTTCATCAGATGCGCTATGCTTGCGTGGCATTATTCCAAAGTTAAACGCATAAATCGCTCCGCTTGTATCCATGAAAATTCCATGATCCTGATATCCCCATGCATAGTTCGTATAGCGGTCAATTAAGAATATCTCTGCTGTTTGAGGCAGCGGAAACCTTTCGCCGTCATTGCCTGTTACCTTACCGCATGACGTCAACACAAGCCCCATCATGCCGATGACTAATAGGATTTTTTTCATAATGATTGTCCTTTCATCCAATCCCATGGCTTATAGTTCATTGATCGTTCCCACACCGTCTATTTCCTGCAAAATGTGTAAATAAGCGTCTCTGGCGATCCCCTTCGGTATCTTAAATGTCGTCACAATCTGGAAGTACTGTCCTTTTGCCTTGGGCTTGTCCACCACAAAGGTATCAATAAAACAGTTGTCCTCCTTTAATTTCCGGGAAATCAGCGTAATCTCCCTGCCGGTTGCCACTTCAATATAAAGTGTCATGTACTTTGAATGCCTGTAAACCCGATTTTCTATATGCGGAACAAAATGTACTCCCGCAAGCCAGAGTCCGGTTAATATCACTGCACCGTCAATGAAACCAATCCCCACCGCAAGCCCGATACAGGCACAGGTCCAGATGCTCGCCGCAGATGTAAGCCCCTTAATCCGATGTCCGGACACAAGGATAGAACCCGCCCCCAAAAATCCCACACCGCTGATAACCTGTGCGGCAATCCTTGAGATATCAAACCGTTCCGGATAAAGCGCCTCAAGGTATTGTTCCAGAAGCATAACCATCGTAGCGCCAAGGCACACGGTAATTGTGGTTCTTGCACCGCCGCCGCGCCGTTTTGCCCCCCTGTCAATCCCTATGATCATCCCCAGCACTAAGGAAGCAATCATTCTGATAAAAATATTACCCCATGTCCAATCTGAAAAAGAGTGTGTAAACATATCGCTTTCTCCTCAGGATGGCCATTCGGCCGCCTTCTGCCTTAAATAAGTTCTATTATTGAAAACTTTTCCGTTTCCCGCTATAATAAAGCTGTGTTCGACTTTGAGAAAACACAATTCCGTTTTCATGATCCACAACCGTTTCAGAATCGCAGAAGAGTCATAAAGATGATAGGATTCGGAAAGGAGTGTTTATGGCTTTTATGTCCATAATGTTCGCTATGCTTGCGTTCTTCGGGATTGTCTTCGGTTTCCTCGGGTTTTTATCTCTGGTTGGAATCATTTTTCTGATCGTCGGAATCGTCAATCGACAAAAACCAAAGTATGCGGGGAAAAAATCGCCGACCGCCTGTATCGTTTCGGGCGTGATGTTTCTGCTCCTGCCGGTCGGTACAGCGATTTTCATAGGAATCAGTATCATCTGGTCAATCCTTTCCGGTTTTTTCGGAGATTTCCATTATCTGTGTTTGATCCTCTCAACCGCCTCCACGGTATTCTCATAGCTCCCGAAAGCGGTCAGTCTGAAATACCCTTCCCCGTTCGGTCCGAATCCGGCTCCGGGCGTCCCCACCACATTCACCTTCTCAAGCAGATCATCAAAAAACTCCCAGCTTGTCATGCCGTCCGGCGTCTTCAGCCAGATATACGGCGCATTCACGCCTCCGGAAACCGTGTATCCGGCTTCCCGAAGCCCTTGCAGAATGTAACGGGCATTCTTCATATAGTAAGCGATCTGCTCTTTCAACTGCGCCTTTCCTTCCTCGGAATACACGGCTTCTCCCGCCCGCTGTACAATATAGGGCGCGCCATTGTACTTGGTGCCGTGGCGTCTCGCCCAGAGGGAATGCAGCGCCGTCCCGCCGCATTTCAATTCTTTGGGTACCACCGTAAATCCCAGACGCACGCCGGTAAATCCTGCATTTTTGGAAAAGGAGCGAAGTTCGATAGCACAGCCCTGCGCCCCTTCGCACTCATAGATGCTGTGGGGTACATCCGCCTCCGAGATATAGGCTTCATAGGCCGCATCATAGATGATGACGGCGCCCACACGGTTCGCATAATCCACCCACTCCTGCAGCTGTGCCTTCGTGACCGTGGCTCCGGTGGGATTGTTCGGAAAGCACAGATAAATCAGATCCGGCGTCTCCTTGGGAAGCTCCGGAGCGAAATCGTTTTCCGCCCTGCACGGCATATAGATCACGTCGGACCATGTCTCGCTCTCCCTGTCATAGGTTCCCGTCCTGCCCGCCATCACATTGGAATCCACATACACCGGATACACGGGATCACACACCGCAATCCGGTTGTCCGGGCCGAAAATCTCCTGAATGTTGCCGGAATCACATTTTGCGCCATCCGATATAAAAATCTCGTCTGCGCCAATCCTGCATCCCCGGGCGTTATAATCATGCTCCGCAATGGTATTCCGCAGAAATTCATATCCCAGATCCGGCGCATATCCGCGAAACGTCTCCGCCCGCCCCATCTCGTCCACCGCGGCGTGCAAGGCCTGAATGATGGCCGGAGCCAGCGGCTGCGTCACATCGCCAATACCCAGCCGAATGATTTTTTTGTCGGGATTGGCCGCCGCAAAGGCGTTGACTTTCTTCCCGATGGTGGAAAACAGATAACTGCCGGGCAATTTTAAATAATTCTCATTCACTTTAACCATGGTTGTTCCCTCCTTCGATCTCCCCCTCAAATACCGTGACGGCCGGTCCGGTCATAAAAATCAGATTCCGTTCCCTGTCCCATTCGATCATAAGCTCGCCGCCCAAAAGCTTCACCGTAATGCTCTCCTCCGTCAACCCGTTCAACACACAGGCCACGGCCGTGGCGCAGCACCCTGTTCCGCAGGCCAGTGTCTCGCCGCTCCCGCGCTCCCAGACACGCATAAACACATGCCGCCTGTCCAGAATCTCCACAAACTCTGCGTTGACCCGTCTGGGGAACCGCTCATGGTTCTCAAACAGCGGGCCGATGCGCTCGATTTCCAGATGCTCCACATCCTCCAGAAACACCACCGCATGGGGATTTCCCATGGACACGCAGGTCATACGGTACTCTCTGCCGTCTACGACAATCGGCTCGTCCACCGCCTGTTCCCCCGCCGCGTCCACCGGCACCAGATCCGGCCGCAGAACCGGACTGCCCATATTGACCCGCACCTGCGTCACGGCACCTCGGCTGTTCTCCGTCCTGCCCTCCACGGTCAGATCCAGATATTTGACCTGTCCCCCGCTGACAATGCTGATATGCTCCGAGTCGGTCAGTCCCTTGTCATAGACAAATTTTGCCACACAGCGGATGCCGTTTCCGCACATCTCCGACCTGCTTCCGTCCGCATTGAACATCTCCATCTCGAAATCCGCTTCCTCGGCGGGATTGACAAAGATGACGCCGTCCCCCCCGACGCCAAAATGCCTGTCGCTCAGCCGTCTCGCCAATTCCGGTTTTTCCTCTGCGGGAACTTTCTCCGTAAATCCGTTCAGATACACATAATCGTTTCCGCATCCCTGCATTTTTGTAAACCTCATATTTCCTCTCATTCCGCCGCACAAGCAGCTTCTTCCTTCAGATTCTAATCCGGATTTTAACCCGGGGCAACACCCGTGTTCAGCTCTTTGTCTCAACCCCTCATCTCAGCCTTTTATCTCAGCCTTTCATCATAGAAAGCACCATCTGTGCCGTCTCCGCCAGATTGGTTCCGCTGTCCATACTGCATTTTTGCAGATACCGATGAGCCTCCTCCTCGTCCATATGATTGCGGCTCATCAACAGTTCTTTTGCCAGACGGATACTCTCCGTCTCCGCGTCGCTGCGCACCTTTGCTCCCGGCTGTCTCCTTCTGCGCCGCCGCAGGATCTGATCCTCCATCATATGTACCGTGTCGATCAGATCGTTGACCTTCAGCGGCATGGAGAGACACATGATGTCATTGCCATGGCACTCCTGTAAAATCCCCGGAGAAGCCATCAGCAGCAGCTCAAAACCACAGGGCAGGCATTTTTGCAGCTGGCTGTACATCATATCGGCCAATTTGTAACTACAGATCACAATGCCGTCATGCAGCCCATCCGCCTGACTGATGGCCTGTGCGCCCGTCGTACAGCATCCCGTCACCTGACAGCCGTTTCGCACCAAGACATTTTTGATCCCCTTGGCGTCCTCCAGTCTGGGAAGTACCACTATAATATTTGTCAAATGCCCACCTCCTTTGCATTTTTCTCAACAAAGGTCTAGTATTTGTACAAATATTCCTGAATCTCCCACTGGGACACCTGCGGATGGTATCCGTTCCACTCCTCCCACTTGGCCTCAATGTAGTGTTTGGCCACATGATCGCCCAGAACCTGCCGGATAAAATCGTCTTTTTCCAATTCTTCTATGGCGGCCATGAGACTGTAAGGCAGGTTCTCGATTCCCGCCGCCACGCGTTCCTTGTCCGTCATGGCAAAAATGTTCTCGTCCACCCGGGCGGGAGGCATAATCCGGTTAGCGATACCGTCCAGCCCGGCCATCAGGCATACCGCCAGCGTCAGATACGGATTCGCGGCAGAATCCGGACTTCTAAGCTCGATGCGGGTTCCCGCGTCCTTCACTTTGGGAATGCGGATCAGCGGACTCCTGCTGGTCGTACTCCACGCAATGTACACGGGCGCCTCAAAACCGGGAATCAGACGCTTATACGAATTGACCAGCGGATTGGTGACGGCCGCCATGCCTTTCACATGCTTCATCAGCCCTCCGATAAACCAATACGCCTCCTTGCTCAGTCCCAATTCGTCCGAGGCGTCCGCAAAAATATTTTTGCCGTCCCTGTGCAGAGACATGTTGATATGCATACCGGAACCGTTGACGTCCCGCTTGGGCTTCGGCATGAAGGTCGCATGGAGTCCGTGCCGTCTGGCTATGGTTCGCACCGCCAGCTTAAAAGTCATGATATTATCCGCAGTCCGCAGCGCCTCGTCATAACGAAAATCAATCTCATGCTGCGCCGGAGCCATCTCATGATGGGACGCCTCAATGACAAATCCCATCTCTTCCAAAGTCAATACCATGTCCCTTCTGGCATTCTCTCCGAAGTCCAGCGGCCCGATGTCAAAATAGCCCGCCTGCTCGTTGCTCTCCGTGGTCGGCATTGTATTTTCGTCCGTATTAAAGAGGAAGAACTCGCACTCCGGCCCCACCTCAAAGGTATACCCCATCTGAGCAGCCTTGGCAATGGCGCGCTTCAACACATAGCGGGGATCTCCCTCAAACGGCTCGCCGTTTGGACGGTATACATCGCAGATCATGCGTGCTACTTTTCCCTGCTGGGGCCTCCACGGAAAGATCGCAAAGGTAGAATAATCCGGATGCAGATACATATCCGATTCCTCAATACGCACAAAACCGTCAATCGCCGATCCGTCAAACATACATCGATTATCCAGCACGCGTTCCAACTGGCTGGCCGTGACAGCCACATTTTTCAGATTCCCGAACATATCCGTAAATTGCAGGCGGATAAATTCCACATCCTCCTCTTCCACCATTCTGATAATGTCTTCTCTGGTATACTGATCCATCTTCCTTCCCATCCGTGCGCTGCGGTACGCACTCATACAACGGAACGCATTCCGTTGACGTTCTTACACAGTTGAACTCGCCTTTTTATCCAACCTCACTCAAATGCGCCTACCGCACGGCCTCCAAGAGTTCCGGACGCCGCCTTAGGCCACAAAAAAGGACACTCTTACCCTTCCCTGTAAGAACGCCCTTGTTCCAGTCTCCATCATATCAATTTCCATGCAGGATTGTCAAGGCTTACGGGATGATTTATACGGGATCTTCTTGGCAGATTGCATATTCCGCTTCCCGTTTTCATATTCTTTACAAAGAGAAATGCCCGAGAGGGCCAGGGAGTATATGGATGAGCGCAAAGACTAAAATTGTGGTACTTCATATGAAGGAATTGATCTATACAGGTATCTTCGCCACATTGGGCATTCTGCTCGTGATTATGCTGGTCATTATGTTCCTCCCCAAGGAACAGGAAGAGACCCCTGAAGATCCGAATACGCCGCCCCAGACAGTCAGTCCTGATGCCGCGGACAATGTTTCCGCAGCCGCATACATACCCGGCGTCTATACCACGGAACTCGTGCTGGGCGGTCAGGCCATCGACGTGGAAGTCATCGTCGGACAGGAGTCCATCACCTCGATCCGGCTCATGAACATGAGCGAATCCGTCACGACCATGTATCCGCTTCTGGAACCCGCACTGGAATCTATCTGCACCCAAGTCTACGAGACCCAGTCTCTGGACAATATCACCTACACCGCAGAGAGCAAATATACCTCGCTCGTGCTGCTGGAAGCCATCCGCAATTCGCTGAATAAGGCACAGCCGCAGAACAATACGGAAAACGAATAGGCGGAGGGGAGGCGGGAGCCTCCCTTTTTGCGGTGTGCTGCCATATATGATCTACCGTATGTGCTTTATCGCATGTGTTCTTTCATTGTGTTCCCTCATATGTGTTCTTTCGATTCTTCCCGTCAGCCCAGTTCCTCCAGCTGTGCCATCCACGCCGCAGCGCTGGCGTCCGAAGGCATCCGCAGATCCCCTCTGGGGGACACCGCCACGCTTCCCACTTTCGGCCCGTCCGGCAGACAAGAACGCTTAAACTGCTGGCTGAAAAATCTCCGGTAAAATGTCTTAAGCCATTTCAGGATCACCGCTTCCTCATACGCTCCCCGAAAAGCCGCTTTCGCCACACGATACACTTTGGCAGGCTCGAATCCGCAACGCAGCATATAATACAGGAAAAAGTCATGCAGCTCATAGGGTCCCACCAGATCTTCCGTCCTCTGCGAAATATTCCCCTCCACAGGCGGCAGCAGTTCCGGGCTGACCGGCGTCTCCAGCACATCCGACAAAATTTCCGTCAGTTCCGCATTGCCGCAATTATCCGCATAATACCGCACCAGATGGCGCACCAGCGTCTTCGGCACACCCGCGTTCACACCGTACATGGACATATGATCCCCATTGTAAGTGGCCCAACCCAGCGCAAGCTCCGACATATCTCCCGTCCCGATGACCAGCCCGTTTTCCCGGTTGGCAATATCCATCAAAATCTGTGTGCGTTCTCTGGCCTGACCGTTCTCATAGGTGATATCATGATTGTCCATATCCTGCCCGATATCTCGAAAATGCACTGTTACCGCCTCTTTGATGTCGATTTCCTCCAAAGACGCCCCCAGAATTTGGGAGAGTTTACAGGCATTTTCATAAGTTCTGTCCGTGGTTCCAAAACAAGGCATCGTCACCGCCCGGATGCCGCTTCTGTCCAGCCCCAGCATATCAAACGCACGCACCGTCACAAGCAGCGCCAGAGTGGAATCCAACCCGCCGGAAATTCCGATTACCGCAGAGCGTAAACTCGTGTGTTCATACCGCTTTTTCAACCCGTATGCCTGAATGGACAAAATCTCCTCGCAGCGCCGGTTTCTCTTCTCCTCGTCTGCCGGCACAAACGGCGTACAGCCAAATGTTCTCTCTAATACAGTCTCGCCTATGCAAAGCGCAAACGGCACCGTCACATACCGCGCCTGAGGCGTTTTGCCAAAAGTCCCCATCCTGCGCCGCTCTGCCAAAATACGATGGATATCCAGCTCTCCTGTCACGGTCTCCCCCACAAAACGCTTCGACTGCGCCAGAATCACACCGTTCTCCGCAATCAGATTATGCCCTCCGAAAACCAGATCCTGCGTAGACTCTCCCTCGCCCGCGGAAGTATAGACATACCCCGCCAACAGTCTGGCGCTGGCTGATTTCACCAAAAGCTCTCTGTATTCGTCCTTGCCCACCGTCTCGTTGGACGCAGAGAGATTGACGATCACAGTCGCCCCCATCAGCGCATGACTGGTGGAGGGCGGATTTGCCACCCACAAATCCTCACAGATCTCACAGCCCACCGCCAGCCCGCTCATATTCGTACAACGAAACAGCACATTCGATCCAAAGGGAATCTCCTCCCCCTCAAACACATAGGCTGCCGCTTCCGCATTCCCTTCGGCAAAGTGTCTTCCCTCATAAAATTCCGCATACATCGGCACATTCACCTTGGGTACCATTCCGATGACTTTTCCGTCCCGGACAGCCGCCGCCACATTGTAAAGTTTCCCTTCCCGCTCTATCGGAAGCCCCACAAAAACCAGCGCATCTTCTCCCGCCGTCGCCTCTGCCACGACGGACAAAGCCCTCTTTGCCTCCTCCAGCAGCAATTCCTGCAAAAACAGATCCCCGCAGGTATAGCCTGTCAGACAAAGTTCCGGAAAGACGATAATCTTCGCCCCTTTCTCATAAGCGGCCTTTAATTCCGCACAAACGGCCTGTGCATTGTACGCCGGATCCGCCACTTTGATTTTGGGTGTGACCGCCGCCACCTTAAGAAAACCGTGATTCATACCGACCACCATACCTTTCCGATCATTTTGAAATTATGGAACTGCAAAATTTCAAGACTCCCGATTCTGAGATTTCCGATCTCAAGATTCTCGATTCAAGATTTCCGATCTCAAGATTCCCGATTTCAAGATTTCCGATTTCAAGATTTCCGATTTCAAGATTTCCGATTTCAAGTTCCATCACCGGGAACGTCCGTACAGTTCCTGCAATTCCTCTACGGAGAAAACATAATTGCGGTTACAGAAGTGACAGTTGACCTCGATCTCCCTGCCCTCGTCGATCATCTCCTGCAACTCTTTCCTGCCAATGCTGATCAACGCTTTTTCTACGCGTCTCTTGTCACAGTTACAGGCAAACCTACAGGGAAGCGTGTCCGTCATCTCGGGACGCAGTCCCTCCAGCACCAATTCCAGCATCCGTTCGGGTGAGTCTCCCGCGTCCAGCATCGTCGTCACTGGCGCAATCTTCTGTAGGTTTTCCTCCAAACGGACAATGACGGATTCTTCCGCAAAGGGCATTAACTGTACGATAAAGCCGCCCGCCTGACGCACCGTGTTCGACCGCTCCATGAGAACCCCCAGACCCACGCAGGAAGGCACCTGTTCCGAAGCGGCAAAATAATAAGTCAGATCTTCCGCGATCTCTCCCGTCTGCAATTCAGTCTGCCCCACATAGGGTTCCTTTAATCCCATATCCTTGATAACGCTCAGATAGCCCCGTCCGACGGCTCCGCCCACATCCAGCTTTCCCTGTGCATTAGCCGGTAGAATCACATCCGGCACATTGGCGTATCCTTTTACGTTTCCCTTGGCGTCCGCCGTGACCGTCAGGCCGTTCACCGGCCCGTCTCCCTTGATCTGCAATGTCAGGATATCCTGTTCGCCCTTTAACATACTGCCCATCATCACGCCGGCGCTGAGCAGCCTCCCCAGCCCCGCTGTCACCACCGGACTGGTATTATGTGCTTTTCTTGCCTCTTCTACCAGTTCTCTCGTTGTACAGGCAAACGCACGGATCTGTGCGTCGGCCGCCGTAGCCCGCACGATATAATCACTCATGTCCCTCGCTCCTGTCTTCCGCTATCCGTTCCTGCCGGATCGCTTCTCTGCTTTACCTGTCGGTTATCTATTATTTTATCTATTTTACCTTGGCTTTATCTTGGCTTTATCTTGGTTTTCCCGCTGTCTTTCCACATTCTCCCGCCACAAAGCAGACTCTCTCGCTCACATCGCTCACCGCCCCGAGGGTATCCGCATCCAAAACCTCCACAATCCGCATCCCTGCCCGCTGTACAAGCCCCTTCATCTGCTCCACGCGATATCCCCGCTGGATATGAGTCTCCGTAAACCGCCTAAACAGCTCCCCGTCCTCCTGCACAAACACAGTCAGGTCATACTCGTTCAGGCACCGTTCCCCGTCATAGCTGTTTTCCCAGATAAAACTACAGTCCTCGCGGTTCTCCGCAATGACCGTATCGCCGATGATTTCCCGATACTTATAATCCGTATTAAAGTCAAAAATAAACACTCCGCCCGGATACAAGTAGGTGTTGACCAGCCGGAAAACCTGCAAAAGCTCTTCTTCCTCCAAAATATAATTGAGGGAATCACATACGCTGACCACGGTTCCCACCGTGCTGTAGAGTTCCAGTTCGCGCATATCCTGCAAAAGATAAAGAATCTCCGACCCGCTCTCCACCCGCTTTTCCATCGCAACATTCAGCATGGAGGGCGCATTGTCCACGCCGATCATATCATAGCCCTTTTGATATAAAAGTTCTGTCAGCGTCCCTGTCCCACAGCCCAAATCCACCACCAGATCGCGTTCTGAAGCCAGCGCATCCCGCTCGCCCTCCGCCGTGTCCGTGGAAGTATCCCGCTCAACAGTCTCGGGAACCGGAACTTCCCGCACAGGAGCCGCTCCCACAAATGCGCCTCCCATAAAAGCTTCTCCGCGCACAGGCTGGGACACGCCATATTTTTCAATCAACGCCGCCACGGTGCCGCACCAGCGCTCATAAGGCACATTGTCCATCAGTTCATCGTATATTCCGGCAAAATCCGAATACGTCTCTGCCATCTTGTCTTCTCCGCCTCAAAATACCGCTCCCAGCGCTCCGAATACCCCGGCGCTGAGCAGCCCCATAATCACGCCTGCCAGAATCACCCCGAGAAGTACCGCCGTCACGCTGGATTTGAAATCCATATCCAGAAGACTTGCGGCAAGCGTTCCCGTCCACGCTCCCGTTCCGGGAAGCGGAATCCCCACAAACAAAAGCAATGCCACAAACAGTCCCCTGCCCGCTTTCTCCTGCAATTTTGCACCACCCTTATGCCCTTTCTCCAGACAAAATGTGAAAAACTTCCCAATTACAGGCTTATCCGCCCCCCATTCCAGAACTTTTCTGGCAAAGAGAAAGATAACGGGGACAGGAACCATGTTCCCCAAGATGCAGATGATATAGCTGGGCAAGAGGGGCAGTCCGAAGCCCACCGCATAGGGAATTGCACCTCGCAGCTCAATCAGGGGTACCATAGAAATCAAAAAGATAATCAGATAATTTTTCAACATATGCTTGCTCCATTCTCACTCTTTTTCTTGATTCTTTTCCGAACCTTTCTCCAAACTCTTTTCCGAACTTATTTGCCGACCCGTTTAATTCCTTATTCCATCTCCACTTTTATCTCCACGCGCTTCCTTCTTTTTCCATTCCTTTTTCCCATTTCTTGAGAAATGCCACAAGCGCATCCATCTCCTCATCCGTCCCGATCGTGATTCGCAGATAATCGGCAATTCTCGGCTTATTCCAATGGCGCACATAAATATCGTTCTCCCGAAGGGCTTTGAACAGTTGTTCTCCGGGAATTTTCTCATGTTTTGCAAAAATGAAATTGGCTTGAGAATCCGGAAAACGGAATCCAAGGCTCCGCAGTTCCTCTTTCATGCGCTCTCTGGTTCGTATGATTTTCGCCGTGGTCGCCTTAAAATAGGCGTCGTCCCGCACCGCCTCCACTCCAAGCATCTGGGACGGATAATTCATTGTATAGGAATTAAAAGAAAATTTCACATCGTTCAAATACCGGATCAGTTTCTCGCTGCCAATGGCAAAACCGATGCGCATACCGGCCATCGCTCTGGATTTAGAGAAAGTCTGCACCACCAGCAGGTTCTCATACTTTCCCAGAAGCGCAAGCGCGCTGTCTCCGCCAAAGTCCACATAGGCCTCATCCACGATCACGACCACGTCCCGGTTCTCTTTCAGGATCTCCTCCACCGTGTCAAGACTCTCCCCTACCCCCGTCGGCGCGTTGGGATTCGGAAAGATCACTCCTCCGTTGGGTCTGCCGTAATCCTGTGGACGAATGTGCCAATTCTCGTCCAAGGCACAGGTCTCATAGGGAATCCGAAAAAGCTCCGCCCACACGTCATAAAACGAATAGGTTACATCCGGAAACAGAATGGGCTTCCCGCCATTAAAAAATGTTAGGAAAGCCATGGCCAGCACATCGTCCGAACCCACTCCCACAAACACCTGCCCCGGCTTTACTTTATAGTATTGTGCCAATTCCTCCACCAAAAGATCCGCATTGGAATTGGGATAGAGCCTTAAGCGGCCGCAGTTTAATTCCGCCGCCGCACGTGCCACACCCGGCGCGGGAGGATACGGGCATTCATTGGTGTTTAATTTAATCATTTTCGGCTTGTTCGGTTGTTCTCCGGCCACATAAGGCACTACTTTCCGCACGTTTTCTTCCCAGCTCATGATGTTCTCCTTCGTTTTGACTACAGCCTGTTTAAGTCATTATTGTAGCATACCACAGTTTATTCGTCCAGTCATTGCCGCAGACATTTGCCGGATGTTTGCCGCAGATATTTACCAGACGTCCGCCGCAGATATTTACCGAACATTTTGCAAACCCATATCGCCGCAGACTTTTTACAGGTTTCTTATAACTATGCGATCTTGGCGTTTATTGCCGCGCTCCACTTTATGTCTGCGGGTTACAGCCGGTTTCGGAGCGGCGGTTGAACGCCTCCTGCCTGTACACCGCCGCCTGTTCGGGAAGTCCCATCGCCTCATAACAGGCAATCAGTCCTTCCAATGCGTCCTCGTTTCCCGTTCTCCGGGAGATCGCCGGAACAGACTCATACGCCGCATTATAATACCAGACGGCCGCCTCCTCATAATCTCTCTGCCCGGCATAAAAATTGCCCATCTCACAACAGATTTCCGAACAGCCCTCCCCGGCGATCAACTTCACGGCATATTTGAAAAACGCGGCGGTATCTCCGCGCAGTCTGGCCGCTCTGGCGGCCACGCAGCAGGCCTCCTCAAATTCCTCAGCCCCTCTGTCCACATCTTTCGCAGAGTCCGCAAAGAATGCTTCCGCCAGAAGAAAATCCTCGTCGCTTCCCGCCACAAAAAGTTCCCTCGCATACATTCCGTGCAGATGCGCCGACAGGCGCACGCCCCTTTGCACCTGCTGCCGGAAATTGGCCAAATCCCTCTCCGCATGACTGCGCTCGGGCAGATGCGTGATCACAATATCGCTGTCATAAACCACCGGATCCAGCCGCACAGACTCATGAATCGGCTCCGTCCACACAAACTCCCGCCGCCGTTTGAACAATTTCGGGCGGTATTCCTCGTCAAAATTATATACCGTCCCGAATTGAAGCTGATTGCTGTATTTCATCTGCACAATCTCAATCTCCGGCAACAGATTGTCCTTCAACAGTCTGTAACGCCGCCTGTTCTCTTCGTCCAGCACCTCGTCGGCGTCCGCAGAATAAATATAATCCATATGCGCTTTGGAAAAAGCAAAATTGCGCGCCGCACTGAAATCATCCACCCACTCAAAATCATAGATCTGCTGCGTATACCGCGCCGCAATCTCCTTTGTCCGGTCTGTGGAACCCGTGTCCACGATGATGATCTCATCCATTAAATCGGCCACACTGTCCAGACATCTGGCCAGTACCTTTTCCTCATTCTTGACAATCATGCACAGCGAAATGCTGATCTTTGCGCCCTCTGCTCCCATTTGCCCTCTCCTTTTTACGCTGTATGCTTTTCCCGCCTTCCTTAAATGTACCATTTCCCGGCGTCAAAAGCAACCCAAAGCCAGAATGCCGCTGCGATATAAGGCACAAACGATACCGGATTCTTAAGCCGCCCGTTTCTTGCGATATTGCCGCTGCTAAACTGTACCAATGTCATTCCCCCGAAGGCAACCGCCATGTGGATTACATATCCCGCAAAACCCTGCCCTTCCGCAGCCAGCATGATCGCACAGACACAAAAGGCATGGCAGTCCGCCCTGCCGTAAAAGCGCACAAAAAATACCTCCTGCAAAATAATAAATCCCATAAGTCCCGCAAATCTCATCACAAATATCATCACAAATCTCATGGACGAAACAGAACTCCCAAGGCTGCACCCTGTAATCTCCCCGTCCGTCAAGACCTGCTTATGCCACTTTATCAAAAGCATCAGGGCGGACGTCGTCCCCGCCGCCCACCATACAAACCGATAGACCATCTGTTCCCACCAGTCCATGACGGAGGCTGCCAGAAGACAGCCTCCGAATACGCTCCAGAGGGTGATTCCGAAAAGCGAGCTTTCCCACAAGATTACGATACCGGCCGCATTCACCGCACATACCGACGCAAGGATTCCTTTCGCCGCCGCTGTCAGCCGCAGATTCCACTCCACATCCCGGCTTCCCACCCGGAACAGCCCCGCCATGGTTCCTGCCATCACTCCTGCTGCCACCCAGCCATAAACGATCATTTTTCCGGCCGCAGACACTTCTATTTTCCATCCCTCCTCGTATTCCTATTTTACACGATTACCGCAGTCTGGTCCGCAGTTCGTCCAACACGGTTCCCTGCACTCCCAATACCGCCAGCGCCGGATGCACCTCCAGCATCTTCCCGCCTTTGTAGGCACGCACGGTAATCGTATATTCCTCACACTCCTCCACATCCAGCGGAATTGTAAACGTCAGCTGTTCCTCTCTCTTATACATGGGATCCGCCTCATAGGTATATACATGACACAACTCCGGATTCCGCATTACAAATTCTTCTGGAAATTCCACCTCAACCCGGTCTGCATATCCCCACGAGGTAATGTGAAGACATCCCTCTTCGCCCCGCTTAAACTGCGGCGTATGCGGCTCCAATGTCCTCGTTACCGCGGCACACAGATCAAACTCTGTGATATGATAGTCCACACGGTTCTCATTTCCCACATGATCCGCCGCATAAGCCGTCACCTTAAAATCTCCGCTGAAGATCGGTTCGTCTCGGCAAATCTCCACCGTAATTACGCCCTGCTCGTCCGGGTCATACCGCATGACGCAGCCGTTATCTGTATTCTCGATCTCCAGATACAGTTCCTTTACCCCGCTGAGATCATCCTGCGCCGTCACGCGCAAACAGATTGTTTCCTCCCTTCGATCCAGAAGCGCTCTGTCCTCCAGCATCTCCAGACCGTGAATCTGCGGCGCTTCTCCGTCGCCCACCAGCCATAGACCGTTCTCCTGATCTGCGGTATACTCCGAATAAACCACCTCTTCTCCGCACACGGCTCCCCCGATGGGAATCACCGGAATCTTGTGTCCGTGCGCCGACCGCTCCGGCAACAGCTCCCGAATCAGCGACAGGCGTCTGCATCTGAGACTTCTGGAGGCTGCCACATAATTTCCGTTGCTTAAACAGCTCTCCCCCTCGGAGGCAAAGCGCAGCAGATTCGTCTGCAGATCCCACTCTCCGTCCTTTACTTCCCCGGAAGGCGCATAAACGGAATTTCTGACCGGATCTCCCGCCCTGTCCGCACTTTCCAGAATGGCATAGTTGGGCTGGTACTGTTCGGAAGCCGGTCCCTGAAGCCGGCATCCGAAAGACAAAGTGATTGGCGTGCGTCCGTCCGCCCTCACATAATAGGTCTTATTTTCGTTGGCCGGATATACATTTTCTCCGATGTTGATCGCTAAGGGTTCCGTGATCAGCGGCCATTTTACATCCGGACTTCCTCCGATCCGGCCGCCGATGGGAATATGTATCGCCTCTCCGCCGTTTCCCGCCCGATCCACCGCCAGCACATGAAGGTATTGCGTTCCTTCAGACAGCGCAATCTCCAGTTCTGCACGCTCCAGAAAATACCCCTCCCCCGCAGCCAGTTTCGTCTCGGGATCAGCGTCTACGCAATACCAATATCCCTTGACACCGGACGTCAACGTATTGACAGTCATATTGGACAGGGAAATGCGTTCCGTATCCCCTGCGGCGTAGGACTCCGCCCTATGATAATAAACGGTTCCGTGATCCTCAGGTTCCCGCCAGCGGATCACTATCCTCTCTCCCGCCAGCGGAGATTTGTCCACACTGCCTACGGCAATCTGATCCGGAGCCGCCAGATCCTTCGCCCATACGCCGTCCAGATCGTTTTCTCCCAAATAGCCCACGTCCTCGGCCTCGAATTCAATTCCGCCGTCTCCCGCTCTCACCCCTGCCGTCTGTTCATAAGAATATGCCGCGGCGGTATTGACATAACTGCTCCCCCCATAAGAGGGCTTTGCGCTGATCACATACCCGTCATACGGATAACCGCAGAAATATTCCTCCGTCCTGCCGCAGCTTAATCCGTATCCCGCGACGGCGCCGCATGTAGTAGGTTTCTTCGCCTGTGTGTTGTTCTTGCGCGTCCCGTGTATGGGACATTTGTGCGTATAATAATCCGTCTCATGACCGGTGCAGGATTGTCCCAGCGATGCATCCGCCCCACAGTTCGGACAATACTCCTCGTCGCTTCCTCCCCAATACCAGGTTTCGCTTCCGGTGTAAATATGTTCCAGTTTCTCTGTACATTTTATCACGGTCGTATAACATCCGCCGGATTTGGAGGAATCTCCTTGGTGGACATGATTGCACACGCCCTCCACATGACGGTGTACCTTCATCTCTCCCGCACGGCCTCCGAGATAGCCTCCGCCGCCTCCGGAAGCGCCTTTCTCACCCTCTCTTCCCTGTTCCACAAGACTTTGTGACGAACCGCCTGCCAGACCGTCCCCGCAGTCGCCGGCGCCGCCCCCGCCGCCTGCCAGAAGCAGAATACCGTCCGCCTCCGTACCCGCCACGGAATAGCCTCCACCGCACGCATATGCCGTCCCGATGCCGCCTCCGTTAAAACCGTTCTGCCCGGCCACGCTAAATTCTACCGTCTCCCCTCGATCCAGCCAAAAAGATCCCGTTACCTTTCCACCCAATCCACCTTGATAGAGTCCATAGTCTCCCCCCTGTGCGCCGTAAGCGGTGATCCGGTACAGTCCCGCATAAGGCGCCTGCAGGGAGGATGCCTTGTTGGTCAATCCCGCCTGTTCCTTCCACTCCAGTGAACTTTGCAGATCGTCCGCAGCATAAATCTGCTTCCAAGTTTTGCCGTCCCTGCTCTGATACAGCTTATACTGTTTCTCCCTGCCGTCGTTCTGGCTCCAGCTTAGATCCACGGCTCCGGTTCCGCCGTTCGCCTCATAGTTATCTCCGGCGTCCAGCCGCAGTTCCACCCATTGGGCATAAAGCGTCAGATCCCGCGCAGGAACCAGCTCTGCCCCCGCATCACCCGCCGGCAGTTGGAACTCCTTGTCATAATACCATCCCCCAAAGGACAGGTTCTCCTTTACGGGACGGGGCAATCTAATCGGATTCCGCTCATAGACTGCGGTAATCCGATCCACATTGCCGTCTCCCCCGCCAAACGTATAGTCTTCCCCGCGGAGTCTCCCGCCAAAAGGATCGCTCTGCCGCCACTCCACAAAGCGCTGTGTCCCCCGCACGGCGTCCAGCGCCGCTCCGCCCTGTACATCAAAACATACCAAAGCGCCTGCAGGAGCCTCCAACAGATCTGTCCGCACTTGGCAATGCTGTCCGTAATCACCGTTTAGCCGCGTGATTCCCTCCGTGCCGTCATAGCTTCCCCCCGCCGGATCAATCTCCAAAACGCCCCGGGAAGGACGCCACTTGGCATACAGAACCACAGTTGCCGCTTCCGGATTTTCGCCGTAATCCTCTGCACAGAGATTTAAGATTTCCGCGCCGTCCGCATAATCGGTTCCGCTTCCGTCGGCCTCCGTATTCCAACCGACAAATTCCCATCCCACCCGCGTATAGGCGTTGTAACTGAGATGCTTAAGCGGCGTGACCTCCCGTCCTTCATACCGCTCACTGTTTCCGTACAGGTGGAAGCTGGGGGCCATATATCCCGCATATTCCTGCGCATTCGCCTGATAGACAATCCGGTAACGGTTGGCCGACACGGCTCTGCACACATGCTCTTTCGTATCCATTCCCTGTTCCAGATTCCTGTTGAAGGGACAGAGATAGTAATAGCACAGCCCATGTCCCACTTCCAGATACCGGATACTGCCTGCGGCTTCCCTGCTCATATAAAAATTGCCGTATACAATCGGTTGGCCGCAGTCCGCGCAGATCGGACGCCACGCTGAAAAATGTTTTTGCATACAGGGACTTTTTACAAATTTCACTCCGTGATACACTTCTTCGGGCGGATAGCTCGTATGACAGCAATTCACACTGGAAAGCTTCACCTGCCATTCTGCCACCGGAATGGTTCCCGTGCGCTTCACCGTATAATAGTGTTCGCCCGTCTGCGCTTTCGCCAGACTTTCCTCCACACCTGTCACCACATCGTCCGATCCGTCATCCTTGTACCATTTCACATTCCGATCCCCCGCATTCGTGGTCCACGCCTGTCCGTCCGGAGAAAATGTGACATAAGGGCTGTCATAGATGGTCTCCGCACACACGGGTATGCCACGGCACAGCACGCCGAACAAAATTCCCAACCAAACCCCATAATGCCGCATTCTTCTCATTCGTCACACACCTTTACCACCCGCAGAGTCCCTCCGGCAAGCTCCGTATAAAACCGCTCTACCTCCTCCGCGTCCAAATACACGTTGACGCGCTGCGCCGCCGAGACATGATCCGACCCTTCGATCACATTGCCGCCCCCGTCAAACACCTGCTCCACAAACACCTGCTGCCAGACTGGGTGCGCCTGCCCGTCCCCGGAGACCGTATAAATGTGAATCCGGTCTCCTCTGCGCAGCACGCCTCCCACAACCTGATATAAATCATCCGCCTTGAATCCGGCAATGACCGGCTGGCTCATCTCCGCCGTAATCTCGCACCGCTCCTCAAACATGCCTTCCGTCAACAGCGTTCCCGCATCAATGGAAAACTTTGCGGTCAACCCCGTAATCTCCTCCGGTTCCGTCAATGCTTTTGCGGGGATCACACTCTTGTCCACCTCCTGCGCCTTCAGATAAACCGCATAATTTTCTTGTGTGATCTCCTCTCCTTTCGGAATCTCTTGAACAGCGGTGTAGATCCGGCCGCGCTCATATCCGCTCAACATCCTTTCCTCCGTCTGCAGCATGACCAAAAAGATGCCTACAGCGGCTACAAACGCCGCCAGAACACTTCCCATCCACACCTTAGACCACACGATTCCCCTTCCTTTTCTCATCGCTTTTCTCCTTCCTCAGCCACAATATCCACCAATTTCCCCTTATGAGCCTGTATCGTCATCCCCGGAAACCCTTTCACTAAAAACCGGATCTCGCTGTAGACGCCGGTATGTTCCACCGCCACCCCGTTCGGTGTCCTCACGATTCCTCCCACGCCGCTTGCAATTTGGATCTCCTGACCGTCTCTTCCCACGCGGACCGCATCTACACGCCCGTCTTCCACGTTATAGACGATGTAGTCCACAATCTCCACGGGGCCTGCGATCAAACCTTGGTTTGCACATTCCCACTCCCCGTCCAGCCCCAGATTCCCCTGCACCGCATCCAGATAGATCGCATAGGCATCCGACGCATCCGCAATTAAGACTTTATGCGTCCTCCCATATTCCTCCACATCAATCAATGCGGAAGCAAGATTGGCGGCCGCCAGCGCATCCTCCAGATAATCCGACGCGGCGCGCCATGCCGCCAGCCAAATCTGCGTATATGCCAGAATCCCCAGCAGTAATAGGAAGAAAAGCCCCGCAGCCCACTCCACCTGCCCCCGGTCTTTGGCGCTAATACTTTGCCGTTGACACACGTGTTTCTTCAAATTCATGTTTTCCTCCCAGCAGTCCTTGGATTCGGAGTACAATCTTCGCTCCATAGCCTGCCTCTCCCATGGTAGTACCCGTCAGATCAATCCCGGTAACGCCTAATTGTTCCAGTTCCCGCACAAGTTCCGGCCTGTCCTCGGCCAAAAGTCCGCCCGTAGTCTCCATGCGCAGGATGTAACGTCTGGCCAGCTGGCTGACCTCCGATTTCCGTTCGATCAGCTGCATATGTTCCAGAAATACCAGCATTACCACCGTCATGGACAGCACCAAAATCCCCGTCACCATAAGATTGGCCACATTGCCAGACTCCCTATTCTGCCAGCTCTTTCTCTTCCTGTTTGCCCGTCCTGTGTTCCGCCTCATCTTCCCCTCCTATACTATACCCCGGAGACGGCGCCCACGCCGTTTAAAATGGTATTGGCTTTGTCGGTCATCGCTTTCACAATGGTTTCGATAAATCCCGCCAGACTGTCCTTCATGACCACACACAAAAGAAGTGCGATAATACAGAGTCCGACCGTCACCAAAATGCCGTCGATGCCCGGATCCTTTTTCATCCGGACGGTTCTCTTTTCATGCAGCTCCCGCCCTGCCATATTTTTTGTCGCTTTTTTGGATATCATTTCTCTCATGTTTCCTCCCGTCCGCGCACTTGATGCGCCTTCACCAATGATTTGTTGTGTTGTTTTCTTTTGCCGTTTTCGCTTCAAAAAGTAAATGCGGCCGCAAACATTTGTGTCATACACGCATAAAGGACAATTCCAAGCACCGCCGCCAGAATCCCCAGCTGATAGAACGTGACGCTTCTGTCCAACGCGCCTTTCTTCCGCCCCATAACCGACACTTCCATATCTTTTACCTGCTCTGCGATATCAGCCAGCAGTTCCACCGCTTTGCCGGATTCCAACGCCTGCAGGAGCGTGATGCAGAGCGTGTCGATATAGCGGTTGTCAAATTGGCTCTGGAAACGATTCAACGCCTCGTACACATCCGCTTTGACCGTCACCGAACCCGCCAAATCCAGAAGCGCCCGCTTCAGCCGCTCTTCCCGCACGCCCGCATAACACTCCGCCAGCGCATCCGTCACATACACTCCCGCGCGGATCTGCATCTCCAGACCATGGTAGACAAGTTTCAGTTCCGGCAGCAGTCTCTCGTTGTCACGGTAATCCAGATACCGCACCAAAAGATCCGGAAGGATGTACATAACGGCAGCTGCGGGGATCATGCTCCACAACGCAATCTGCATTCCGATGATCCATCCGATAAAAGCCAGCGACAGTTTCAGCACCAGCCACGAAACCGGATGCAGCCAGCTTCCGAAATGGTATGCAGCGCCCTTTTTCACCAGCCATTCCTGCGTCCGCCGGTACCACCCGCTGTCCCGCCCCTTTACCGCCAGATAGCCCCGCAGTTCCTCACACGCGTACAGAAACTCCCTGCATTCCCCGCTTCGTCCCAGAGACACAATTCCTAAAAACAGACACGCTGCAGCCGACGGCGGCAGACATTGCAGCCAGAATAACACCGTTTCCTCTCTCAAATGCTCACCTCCTTTCCGAGAGTTTTCTCACAAACAAGATCAGAATGAACATCACCGTCCCGAGGGCGATCCTGCCCGGCAGCGTCTCTACGAGCAGTTTCCAGACGGAAGCCTCGATCAGGCCGTCCACAATCGCCAGCGCCGCAGCCGACATTGACAACAGCAAAAGCATATTGATCACGGCCTCCCGCAGCATGGCTCTGCGCTCTTCCCCCAGCCGGAGATACTCCCGCATCATTCTGCGGCTGCTGTTCACCAGATGGGTAAAATCCGCACAGTAACGCACACTGATTTCCATATTCCGGGCAAGCTCTTTGAACTTGGGATGTTCTATCTTCTCCGCCATGGATAAAAGAGCCAGTCCCGCGTCCCCCGTGGTCTGTGCCTCAAAACTGCATTCATCCAGCGCGGAACGGAGCGGTTCCTCCAGATACTTGCTGATCTGCGCGAAGATGCCTGTCAGCTCTCCCGCTGTAATGCTGTAGTTGCCCAGAAAATCCAAAAATTTGATCAGACTGCCATTGACGCTGCGAAAGGCTCTCATCTTGCAGATCTGCAGGATCCCATATTCCACAGCGGCAAACGCCGCCAGTCCCACAAGCGCCCCTTTCCAGCCACCCCCCGCAAACAGGACGACAGACAGCAGCGCGGCTGCCAGAACATGCGCAGCCGTCCACAGCTCCGCCGTGAGAAAGGGCAGACGTCTCTTGATTCCGCTGTACTGCAGCTCCTGCTCGATGCGATACCAGAAGGAATGCCTCTGCTGCAATGCCGATAACTGCTTCCGGTTCTCCAGAAGCCTCCGGCGCGCCGCCTCGTCCATCTCCTCCTTTCCCCTGCGCATCAGCCTGCTGACACGCTCCAGCCACCGCATTCCGAAACACAACATTCCGCAGCCTGCGCACAACAGGCAAAAGATAATTCCATAAACCAGTTCTCTATAATACGCTCTCATATTCAAGACTCCTTTTCTTTTCATTCCATCCTTTACAGGCATAAATTTCCCGCACCTTATAGTGATCCATAAACACAAAGGTCTGAAAGCAGTCCATCTGCCGCATCAGCTCATCCCGGGAATAGCGGCTGTCATACATGGCATAATCCACCAGCTTATCCGCCGCCTTGTCCGCGGAGGAAGCATGGATAGTCGCCGCGCAGAGCTGCCCCGTGCAGGCTGCATTCAACAGATAAAGCGCCTCCTCTCCTTTGATTTCACCGATGATAAAACAGTCCACATCCATGGTGAGGCCCGCAATGCTGATCTGTTTTAGATCGTAACTGACCCGGCTCTCCGTACTGCCCGGCAGACTGTGCAGAAACATCATATCCGGATGGTACAGAGTGGTAAGTTCGTCCGCCTGCTGGGTCACAAGCACCGCCATGTCATCCGGCAGCGTCTCTTTCAAAGCATTCAAGAGCGTCGTTTTGCCGGAGGAATTGCCCCCGCAGATAATGGTGGAACCCTGCCTAAACCGCCGCACCAGCAGCTGCGCCGTCTCCTCGCTCATCATTTCCCGGCGGATCAGATCGCGTATCTGGGGAAACACTCTGGGGACTTTCCGGATGCACAGATACGGTTCGCTGTAGGTATTCACAAGAGGCATAGACAAGGTAAAACGCAGGATAAAATCCGGATGACTCTCCGTGTCGGTGAAACGCTGGATCGCGTTGAGATTGGAAATATTGACCTGATTCTTGGTGGCAATATAGTCGATGAACTGCCGGTATTCTCTCTCGTCGGCAAATTCGATTCCCGCATCCGTGCGCCTGCCCATGCGCTTGATGCGGATGTTGTCATAACCGATTACCCGAATGTCCGATATGGACGGGTCGTCAATCAGGGGAGAAAGTTTGGAATAGCCGAAAATATATTGTGCGAACGCTTCCAGAATCCGTTCCGCCCGCTCTCCCGCCGCAATTCCCCTTCGCTTTATATGTTCTCCCGCTTCCCGCAGGAACTCTTCCCGGCTTAAGTTCCCCCGCCGCATCTGTACCAGAGACGATTGTTTCTGCGTCAGATAATCGTCCACCAGCTGGCGGAGTCCCTGCTCCACATAACCGGCCTGTTCTTTGTCTTCTCTCATCAAACCTCCTGACCCGGCCTGCCGCGGGAAACACATCCCGAAAAAGTGCGCAAAAGAGCGGAAAACGGCTGTCCGCAAACCCGCGCCGACAGGCTGTAAACGTGCATTTACTTCCTTCCGAATGGACTTTTTGACTCACTATTCAAAATAAAAAACGGTAAATCCGACCGAGACGGTCCTGTGAAAAATCAGACGCCCCACAACGATTTTCTTGGGGTAAAACAAACTTACACCCTTTTGGCGGGAATGTCAATACCCCAAAATAAAAATATGCGCAGCAGTGCGAAAACACCTTGCAAGTCTTCCGTAACATGGTACAATAAGAATCATGTGATAAACATTTACAGAAGACTCAATCACTCTCACTCCAATGATCTCAAACGAGGAGGTTTTAAACGTGGCAATACCCGATTACGCAGCGGCGCTGAAACAGGGACGGCGGAGTTACCAAGCCGCCCTAACCAAGGGCGAATACCCTTATCTTCCGGTGCTGGATGATATTTTATCTTATACGGAGACGACGACCCCGGTCAATCTGGGGCTGATCGACATTCCCCTCTCCCGGATCGTGGGTACGAAGACGGCGGGGCGCACCAACGCCTTTGCCCATAATTTCCTGCCCCTTCTCCCGGAGAACTCAGAGTTTGCGTTCAAATGGTCTTCGCTCTATGAGCATCAGGTGGACGACGGAATCCGTGATCCCATCGTCGCCTATGAATTCATGAACCAGTTCTATGTGCAGGAGGGCAACAAACGGGTCAGCGTCATGAAATTCTTGGGGACGTACAGCATTCCCGGCACCGTGACCCGGTTGATTCCCAAGCGCAGCGAGGAGAAGGAAAACCGCCTTTATTATGAATTTCTGGACTTCTACGAGGTCTCCAAATACTGCGACATCTGGTTTACCAGAGAGGGCAGTTATGCGAAACTGTTGAAACTCATGGGCATACAGGAGAAAGCGGTCTGGAGCGACGAAGATAAACTGTTTTTCCACTCCGCCTACACCACGTTTGAGAAGGCCTTTTCCAAAGCACACGGGGAAAAACTGGATCTGACCGTATCGGACGCCTTTCTGATCTATGTGGAGATCTACGGATATGAGCAGGTGGCGCAGGAATCAGAGCAGGAAATGCAGGCCGCCCTCCAGAAGCTCTGGACGGAAATCAAGCTGGCAGACAAGGGAAATCCCGTGGAACTGCTGGAGAATCCGGAAGAATCAAAGTCCTCTCTTCTGGGCAGACTGATTCCCACGGGTTCCGTGTCGCCGGAGACGCTCAAGATCGCCTTTGTCTATCCCCGCACCACCGCGACCTCCAGCTGGACCTACGCCCACGAGCTGGGGCGGCTGCATCTGGAACAGGCCTTTGACGGGAAACTGGAAACCATGGCCATCGACAAAGCCGACACGGAGGAAGCGGTACAGAACGCCATCGAACAGGCGGTGGAGGCGGGATGCAACCTGATTTTCACCACCGCAAGCCAGATGATTAACCAGAGCGTCCGCTCCGCCGTCCTGCACCCCAAACTGCGGATCTACAACTGTTCGATCCTAATGTCCTACTCCTCCGTCTGTACATACTACGCGCGGCTGTACGAGGCCAAATTCCTGATGGGAGCCATCGCCGCCGCGCTGTCCCAGACCGATCGTCTGGGCTATGTGGCGGATTATCCCGTCTATGGCGCTACAGCCAACATCAACGCGTTTGCTCTGGGCGCCAAAATGATCAATCCCTATGTGAAAGTGCATTTGGAATGGTCCAAGGTACAGTCCGGCAACGCGAGAGAGCGGCTCCAACAGGAGGGAATCGTCTTCATCTCAGACAACGATATGATAACGCCGGAACACGCCTCCAGAGAGTACGGCCTATACGCCAAGAAAGAGGACGGCAGCTTTGAGAATCTGGCCACGCCCATCCTGCACTGGGGGAAATTTTATGAGCGCATCGTGCGGGACATCTGCCGAGGCAATGCCGATTCCGGCACTCAAAAAGGCACAAAAGCCGTCAATTACTGGTGGGGCATGTCGGCGGACGTCATCGACTTGATCTGTTCCAACTCCATGCCGCACGAGACCCTGCGGCTCATCGAATTTCTGAAAGATTCCATCCGTTCCGGCAGTTTCCAGCCCTTTTCCGGCGTGATTTACTCACAGGATCAGGAACTGCGCTGTGCGGAACAGAGCTGTCTCACCCCCGAGGAGATCATCACTATGGACTGGCTGGCAGACAATGTGGTGGGACAAATACCCGAATTTAAAGATTTGACGGAGGAAGCCCAGACGCTCGTACAGCTTCAGGGCATTAAAGCAGATGAAGCAGGCACCGAAAAATAAACGGCTGAACATCCTGTTGCTGGCCGACCAGAAATCCAGATTTTTATATGACTTTTATGATCCGGAACAGCTCAAAGACATTGACCTGATCATCTCCTGCGGCGATCTGCCCACGGATTATCTGAGCTTTTTCGTCACGCTCTGCAATGTTCCTCTGCTGTATGTAAAGGGCAATCACGACGAAAAATATGACGAAAAACCGCCCGAGGGATGCGTCTGCATCGAGGACGACATCTATGTGCATGAGGGCGTGCGCATTCTCGGGCTTGGCGGATCCATGGAATATATTCCAAAATCCGCCAATCAATACACTGAACTCCGTATGCGTCTGCGGGTACTACGGCTGTGGTTTAAGCTTCTGAGACACAGGGGCTTTGACATTCTGGTCACTCATGCCCCGGCCTATCAGGTCAACGACCTGCCGGATCTGCCCCACAGAGGCTTTGCGGTGTTCCGCACGCTGATGGAAAAATACGAACCCCGCTTCTTCTTCCACGGGCATGTCCACGCCAATTACAGCACCAATTTCAAGCGGCGGGACAAGTTCGGGAACACCACCGTCATAAACGCCTTTGAATACCATATCGTAGACTACTACCAAGACCCGTCTTAATCGTGCAGGCGGCCTCTGTCCCACACCTTGCTGGGCTGTGCGCAGGACGTGGGGCTGCGCAGGAGCAGCGCTTTCAGCGCCTGCCCGTTCCACGGGAACAAGGGCCAGAAATAACTCATGCCGCCGAACGTGGGCGTGGTCAGGGCGGAGAGCAGTACAAGCCCCGTTCCGATCCCGAATCCCCACACGCCGCCCGCCGCCGTGGCCGCCAGAAGAAATATGCGGTACACCCTAAGCGCGTCCGCCAGCTCCAGACTCGACAACGACATGGAGGCCAGAAGCGTGACCGCCCCGTAAAACAGCACTTCCGTGGAGGCCCAATTCAACGTCACCGCGATATCCCCGATCAGCAATCCCCCCACGATGGCCAGCGACCCGGAGAACCTTCCGGGACTCAGAGACGCAGCATATTTAAACAAATCCAGAATGAATTCCACCGCCAGACAATAGAAAATCATCCGCCCGGCTCCCGGCAGATCACTTCCTGTCAACTGCCATTTGACGGCAAGCTGTGGAAAATAGGCAGTGACCAGCAGAAAAAGCGGCATCAGAAACAGACTCACCGGGATACAGGCCATCCGCACCAGACGGAAATAGCTGCCCACCAGCGGCGATTTGTAATAGTCCTCCACACTCTGCGTGAATTGGAACACCGTGCCGGGGAGAATCAACACCAGCGGGGAATTGTCCACAAGGATCAGAATATGGCCCTCCATGAGATAACTGCAAGCCACGTCGGGCCGCTCCGTGTACTGTACGGACGGCAGCGGATTCCACCATCTGTGCGGCACCAGAAGTTCCTCCAGACTTTTGCTCCCCATCGTAAGCGAAGTGATCTGCAGCGTATCCAGTTTCCGACTCAAAGCGTCCAGCAGTTCGCTGTTCACATTGTCCTCCAGATAGGCCACCGCCACATCCGTCCGGCTGACTTCCCCCACGGAATGCATGGAGAAAACCAGCCGGGGCGAGCGGACGCGGCGGCGGATCAGATTTGCGTTAAACAAAAGCGTCTCCACAAACCCGTCCCGCGCCCCCTTGGTGATGCGCTCCGCATCCGGCTCCGCCACCCCACGCGTCGGATAACTGCGGGCGTCAATGATCAGCGCCCGGTCAAATCCCTCCACAAAGAGCAGGGACGGCCCGCTCACCAGATTCTTTAACAGCTTGTCCCAGTCCGCTTCCGCCTCCACCTGCGCAAAACCGATTTTGGCATTCATATAGCGGATCAAATCCTCGATCCGGCCGTCTTTCGTAAAAACGGGATTCTGTAGATCCGAGAAAATCTGCTGCAGCACCTCCGTCTTGCAGAAACCGTTGACGCCGATCCAATAGGCAGGCGTCTCCCCCAGATATAAATCCCGGGTGACCAGATCGAAGCTTGCCTCCACGGGAAGTTTTTCGCGTAAAACCGCAATATTTTCGGACAGATTGGCAGATACTGTCAAGTGAAGCCCTCCTTTGCCATGTCATGTGGGAAACCAGATTTTATTGTCCTAGTTTTTCCCCGATGCGCAATCCTATTCCTTTTTAGAGGAAAGCATGGTATGATAGGCAGGAGATATTGTGTCAATAAGTTAGATGTTTGCGAAACGCTACATTTCGTAGAGGGTCATTGTGCAAATTGCACATTCAACGCAGACACGCTTTCGCTCCCACCTCACCGTAAGCGGCAAGGTGAGAAGCACTTCTAAGGCTTGCACCATAGGGTGCTTCGCCAAGAAGTGCTAAATCTCACCTCAAGGCGCTAAAATACAGCGCCTAAGTGCCAACGGTTCGCTAGGGTCTGCTTATGAATATACAATCTGCACAATTCGGATTCCAGAAAATAGCGTTTCGCAAACGCCTATGTCAATAAGTGAATGAGAGGAAAAGGAAAGAAATGAATAAGGAAATGACAATGATCGGTGAAGAGGCCTACCGGGCGGCCAAAGAAATTCTGGAGATTGCCCGCTTGGAAAAAAACAGTCTGTTTGTGGTGGGCTGCTCCACCAGCGAAGTGGGCGGCGCGGGAATCGGCACCTTCTCCAGCCCGGAGCTGGCCGAGGCGGTCTTCGGCGGTGTCTATCAGGCCACACAGGAAGCGGATGTTTATCTTGCGGCTCAGTGCTGCGAACATCTCAACCGCGCCTTGATTCTGGAGCGGGAAGCCGTCAAGCGATACGGTCTGGAAGCGGTAAACGTCGTACCCCAGCCCAAAGCGGGCGGCTCCTTTGCCACGGCGGCCTACAAAGCGTTTGAACACCCCACAGCCGTGGAACACATCAAAGCTCATGCGGGCATGGATATCGGGGATACGCTCATCGGAATGCATCTGCGGGACGTGGCGGTACCTGTGCGCATCCGCACCACACAGATCGGAGACGCCCATGTGGTCTGCGCGCGCACCAGAGCGAAGTTCATCGGCGGCGTCAGAGCCGTCTATGACGACAGTCTTATTTGACCGCCGCATCCTCGATCAGCCGCATAATCTTGGGGACGGCGTCCGTCTGACTGCTGCGTCCCATGGTTTCGGTATATTTTTTCCTCTCGGCAAACAGTTCATGGACTCTGGCCACCAGCAGATTGGTGGTCAGATCATCCTCGTTTATCACAATGGAAAATCCCTGCGCCTCGAACGAGGCGGCGTTTAACAGCTGATCCCCCCGGCTGCTGGCAGCGGGCAGAGGAATGAGAATATTGGGCTTTTTGAGCGCCAGAAGCTCGCAGATAGCGTTTGCGCCCGCCCGGGAGATCACAAGATCCGCCATGGCGAACAGATCTTTCAGCTCCGCTTTCACATATTCAAACTGCTTATATCCCGGCGTACTCAGAAAAATATTGTCGATCTTGCCCCTCCCGCACAGATGCACCACCTGAAAATCCTCCAGCAGGACAGGGAGCGCCTCACGGACAGCCTTGTTCACATTGGCCGCACCCAGACTTCCGCCGATCACCATAAGGACGGGTTTATTGGCGGTAAATCCGCACATATCCAGCCCGGCCAGCTTATTTCCCTTTGTCAGTTCGCTGCGGATGGGCGATCCGGTGAGAACGGCTCTGCCCTCCGGCATGTTCTGCATCGTCTCCGGGAAATTGCAGCAGATCTTCGCCGCCACGGGAATGCAGAGTTTATTCGCAAGCCCCGGCGTCATATCGGACTCGTGGATGATACAGGGGATGCCCAGCGAAGCCGCCGCGCGCACCACGGGTACGCTGACAAAGCCGCCCTTGGAAAACACGACGTCGGGCCGCAGTTCCTTCAAATACTTTCGAGCCTCCCCGAAGCCTTTCACCACACGGAACGGATCCGTGAGATTCTTGACGTCCAGATACCGCCGGAATTTCCCCGTGGCAATGCCGATATACGGTATTTCAAAATCCGCAATCAGCCTCTTTTCTATTCCGTCATAAGATCCCATGTAAGACACTTCGTACCCCGCCTCCCGGAGCGCGGGAAGCAGCGCGATATTCGGCGTCACATGGCCTGCGGTTCCCCCGCCGGTCAACACAATCTTTTTCATATGATTCCCATCTGCGCCTTGAGCGCATACTCCAATCAATCGTTAAAAGCATATTGAAAACATATTTGTCGAAAACACATTTTTCCGCCTGTATGGCGCTCCGATTCTAGTATATGCTACAACATACTCTCCAATGCCTGTGCAAGCTGATCCGGACAGGATGTATTCTTCACACCGCAGCGGATGCCTTTTAGGCGGCTGATCGCTTCCTGCGGAGTCATGCCCTTCACAAGCGCGCCAATCCCCTGCAGATTCCCATTGCAGCCGTTGGTAAATTTCACGGATTCGATCACGCCGTCCGCCAGTTCAATGTCGATAGCGGTGGAACAGGTTCCCTTGGTCTGGTATCTCATAGTATCTTCTCCTCCTGTCATGAATCATTCACCCATCATCAGAAAGTATTATAGCAAAATTTTACAATTTCCGCAACAATTTGCATATCTGCTCTTCCAAAATGCGTCCGTTCCGTTTTGTCTGAATTGTGAAAAAACTTTTGTTTGTTTTTTCACAATCATGAAATCGCAAAATATAGCAAGACAGCCTTTTCCTCCCCCACTAGATGTTGTAAAATCCGCCAGAAATTACAAATTTTGCATGGCTTTCCCTGCTTT
>JAMPGV010000024.1 GCA_023663735.1 Muribaculum sp.
AAAATTTTCAATGTTCTTTAAAATTTAGCTTGACTTTTTATTTGCAGGCTCAAAAGAGGTAAAGCTTCACCGCTTAAGTGACTGGTATCATAAAGGTACCTTTTACAACGCTCACAACTTTTGTGTTCACAGATATCACTGCAGGAAAACAAATGTATGTGGTAAGATTATTCTTTGCAACATCAAGTGTACTTCCTGCCCCACATGCAATCAGACCTGCTCTGAATACGTCAGGGAAAGATGCAACCGCCTCGACAAGGCTCCCTATGTATGCAATGGCTGCCCTAAAGCAATCAATCATTGCACGATTTCCCATAAATACCGTTACGATGCCATTTTTGCTGATCGTAAGTACAGGGAATGCCTTTCGTCATCCAGAGCGGGCATTAACATGTCAAAGCAAGAACTTCATCAAAAGGATATGGTCATCACCCCTCTTATTTATCAGGGACAGTCACCCTATCAGATCATTACAAACCATCCGGAACTGGATATGTCTGTCAGGACACTGTATTCCTATCTTGATGATGGCATTCTCACCGCAAGAAACATCGACCTGAAACGCAAAGTAAAGTTCAAGCCGCGTAAGGTACATAAAACGCAGATCAAAGACCGTACTGTTTTCGAAGGCCGCATGTATTCCGATTTTCAACAGCTGGGGCTTGATCATTTCGCCGAGATGGATACCGTTCATTCCTTACAGGAATCCAAACGGGTTATCCTGACCTTTTTCTTGACCCGTGAAAAACTGTTTCTTGCTTTCATTATGAACCGATGTACCAAAGGATCTGTAAAGCTGATCTTTGACAAACTGGAACGCCAGCTGAGAACATATGAGTTCCTCGCATTGTTCAGTACGATCCTGACTGACCGCGGTTCGGAATTCGGAGATCCGGAGACTTTAGAGACAGGCTCAAATGGAGTGATTCGTTCAAGCATCTACTACTGTGATCCCATGAGAAGCGGTCAAAAAGGCGGCATTGAACAGGTTCATACCATGCTCCGCATGGTTCTGCCTAAGAAAACCAGCTTTGAATTCCTCACCCAGTGGGATCTGAGAACCATCGTCGATCATATAAATTCCACTCCGCGTGAAAGCCTTGGCGGTCGTACACCTTACAACGTGGCACTGGAAAACTATGGCATTGATATACTGAAAGCACTTCAGCTTAGGCCGATCCCTCCCGATGAGGTCAATCTGACACCTAAGCTGATACGCTTTAACCGTTAACTTATCATGAAAATCTGCTGTCAGACTGGAACTTAACAATTCACATTTTGGGGATGTGGCCTGTGAAATTCAGTCTCGCACACCGAATGTCCGGAGGCTTGTTTGCCATGTCGTGAATTCAGATATTTCATGGGAAGTTAGTCTAATTATAGCAGTTCCCAGCAAAATGTGCCTTATAAAAATCAATAAAATCAGGAAAATTTAAAGGGCAGTGGAATTTACCCTTGCACTGGAATTTAAAATTTCAAGTCAGCTTGAAAATAAAGGGCTTTCGATTTTCTAAAGAAAAATTCAGTGATTAAAATAGTGGCGCAACTTGACATATATCATTACTTATGCTATAAATAATATGCTGTTATGTTACCAACAGAGAAACAATTCTCGCAATTCGGAAATTTGTCAAAACTCTTATGCACATAGCTTAACTAGTTTGACAATTTAAGAAAAGTATTATATGATAATAGTACCAATGAGGGGAATTGAATATGTTATTATATCACGGAACAGATAATTTAAGCGCAGAGAATATATTAAAGTCTGGCGTTAAGTTTGAAATATGTGATCAGTACACTGATAATGGGCGAGGATTTTATTTAACAAATAATAGGGAGTTTGCTGAAGTCAGAGCATCCGTTATGTCATTGCCGCCCAAAATTCCCGTTGTGATAGAAATGTTTTTTGACGAGAATCGAGCGAAGGAAGAATTAAATATTTTACGATTTGATGAAACATCGGATGATTGGAGACTTTTTGTTACATTTAATCGTGCAGGATTAGAACATTATAATGTAATGAGTTTATATTTTCCTCAAAAGCTTAATAATCTTAACCATTTTTATGATATAGTTATAGATTATCCTGCCGATTCTGGGATATCTAACATTACAGATAAAATAGATAAATTGTTAGACAAAGCGAAAGAGTCGCCAAAACCGCTTAAGGTATATAGAAATAAGCTCATTAGACAAATAAACCTAATTAATGTGGGGAATAGCGATTTATTGTCTAAACAGTACTCTTTTCATACTATACGGTCTTTGAAATTTTTGCATATAAATGGAATATTTTATATTCCCGAGTTCATAATGGATAGGAGATGATACTATGAATGGAGTAATGCTATCAATGCAAAATAAAAATTCAGTTCTAAAAGAAACTGCATTAAAATCTATAATTAATATACTTATTACGCAATATAATGTGTCAAGAGATATGGCTTGGATGTTGATCCAACAAAGTAAAATTGATCAAATTTTTGACAGGAATGCTGAAATTGCATCCCATACATCTAATAAAACATGGGCCAAGCGAGCTTATGAACAGTTAGATGTTAATGATTATGAATTGGCGTTTCCTTATGATTCTCTACAAATTAGGAATCAATAGAATGTATTTATAAGTATGGCTCATTTTATATAGGGTAAACCTCGACTTTTAGACAGTTGCTTTTGTCTGGCAAATGTGTTACTATTTTATCAGAGCAAATCAAAGGAGGGCCATGCCGCTATGTCTATTATTTTATTTGGAGGATTGTTAATTATTATCATTGCCGTGGTGATCGCAGTAGTTTCCTCCGTTGTGTCTGCCGTTGCCGCCGATCAGGACGAGGATGTAGATTGAATCTATTGCATCTATAAAAGGGATTCCGAAAAGGATTCCCGAAAAAGGATTCCGGTAAGTAGAACATACATGCCCTGTGGAAGAGACTCCGCAGGGCATGTTTTTATTTGCATTTATTTATGGCATTCCCATTTATGCAAAAGGATTTTCCGTAGGATACATCATCCCCTTGGGCTGGTTGAAATTCAGATCTTCCACGGGAACTCCCACATATTTGAACACTTCATACAGCGCTTTGCCATAGTGTCCGAACGCCACCGCACCGTGATGGGGATAATTTTTCTCGATCAGCACATGCCGGTAGAACCGCCCCATCTCCGGAATGGCGAACACACCGATACTGCCGAAGGAACGGGTTGCCACGGGAAGCACCTCGCCCTGCGCAATGTAGGCGCGCAGCTTGTTGTCCGCCGTGGACTGCAGGCGGTAAAACGTGATGTCGCCGGGAACGATATCGCCCTCTAACGTACCCTGCGTCACTTCCTCCGGCAGGGTTCTCGCCATGATCATCTGATACTTCATATTGCAGAAAGAAAGCTTCTTGGAGCAGGTATTGCCGCAGTGGAAACCCATGAAGGTGTCCCTGTGGGTATAATCAAATTTCCCCTTAATCGCCTCCTCATACATATCGTCCGGGACGGAATTGTTGATATCTAAAAGCGTCACGACGTCCTGACTCACGCAGGCGCCGATGAACTCGCTCAGACATCCGTAGATATCCACCTCGCAGGATACGGGGATCCCCATGCCCGTGAGACGGCTGTTGACATAACAGGGTACGAAGCCGAACTGTGTCTGGAAGGCGGGCCAGCATTTTCCCGCAACCGCCACATACTTGCGGTACCCTTTATGCGCCTCCACCCAGTCCAAGAGCGTCAGTTCATACTGCGCCAGCTTCGGCAGCACGTCGGGCTTTAAATTGCCCGCGCCCAACTCCGCTTTCATCTCCTCAATCTTGGCGGGGATTCTCTCGTCTCCCTCATGTTTCTTAAACGCCTCGAACAGATCCAGCTCCGAGTTCTCCTCGATCTCCACCCCCAGATTATAAAGCTGCTTGATGGGCGCGTTGCAAGCGAGGAAATTCAAAGGTCTCGGCCCGAAAGAAATAATTTTCAAATCGGACAGCCCGATAACCGCTCTGGCGATCGGCACGAACTCGTTGATCATATCTGCGCATTCCTCCGCCGTACCCACCGGATATTCCGGAATGTAGGCCCGCACGTTCCTCAATTTGAGATTATAGCTGGCATTGAGCATCCCGCAGTAAGCGTCTCCCCTGCCGCCCATCAAATCGTTCTGGCTCTCCTCCGCCGCCGCAATAAACATCACAGGACCGTCAAAATGCTTGGCCAGAAGGGTCTCCGAAATCTCCGGACCGAAATTGCCAAGGTACACGCACAGAGCGTTACAGCCCGCCTTCCGGACGTCCTCTAACGCCTGTACCATGTGGATCTCACTCTCCACGATGCACACCGGACATTCGTAAATCTCCGCGCCGTCATACTTTGCCTTGTAGGCTTCCGTCAGAGCCTTCCGCCGGTTTACGGAAAGGCTCTCCGGAAAGCAGTCGCGGCTCACGGCCACAATACCGATTTTCACTTGGGGTAAATTGTTCATCAGATCGTCCTCCTTCTATTTTATTTGCTCATGTTTATTTGCTCATGATATCATACACTTTTTTGCAGGCGGGATAAATTTCCCTGAATTTGGCGTATCGCTCCTCATATTTGGCCACCAGCTCAGGTTCCGGTTCCACCGTCTCCGCCACCTTTACGATCCACTCCGCCGCGGCTTCCACGTCAGGATACGCCCCGCAGGCCACCGCGGCCAGCATCGCCGCCCCCAGCGCGGGGCCTTCTTCGCTCTCGATCACGTCCACTTTGAGGTTCATAATATTGGCGATCATCTTCTTCCAGAGGGGACTCTTTGCTCCGCCTCCGCAGATCTTGGTGCGCTCAGGACGAATGCCCAGAGATCTGGCCACTTCCAGAGAATCCCGCAGCGCGAACGCCACACCCTCCAGCACGGCCTGCGTCAGATCGGTGCGAGTGCTGTCCATGGTCATACCGATAAAGGTTCCCCGAGCTTTGGGATCATTGTGGGGCGAGCGCTCCCCCATGAGATAGGGCAGAAAAAAGACGGTATTTTCCCCCAGCTTCTCCGGCGTAATCCCCTCCTGCTCCGCCTGATATTGATTGGTGTGCAGAATCTCCTCCATCCACCACTTGTTGCAGGATGCAGCGCTGAGCATACATCCCATGAGGTGATAGCTTCCGTCCGCATGGGCGAAAGAATGCAGCGCGTTATTCCGATCCACCCGGAACTCCTTCGAGGAGAGAAAAATCGTGCCGCTGGTCCCCAGAGAGAGATTGCATCCGCCCGCTCCCACGGTTCCCGTTCCCACCGCAGCCGCGGCGTTGTCCCCGGCCCCCGCCGCGACAATACAATCCTTGGAAAGGCCAAGCTCTCGCGCCACTTCCGGAAGCACGCATCCCACTTTCTCATAACTTTCGTAACAGCGCGCAAGCCAGCGCTTCTCCACGCCGCAGATCTCACACATTTCCTCGGACCAGCGGCGGTTCTTCACATCGAACAAAAGCATACCGGAAGCGTCCGACACATCGGTACAGTGGACGCCCGTAAGCTTGTAGGCGATGTAGTCCTTGGGCAGCATGATCTTGGCGATGCGCGCGTAATGTTCCGGCTCATGCTTCTTGACCCAGAGGATCTTCGGCGCGGTAAATCCGGCAAATGCGATATTGGCCGTATATTCCGACAGACGCTTTCTGCCGATTGTCTCGTTGAGATACCCGCATTCCTCGGCGGTTCTGCCGTCGTTCCAGAGAATCGCGGGGCGGATTACCTCATCCTTCTCATCCAGAAGCACCAGCCCGTGCATCTGTCCGCCGAAACTGACGCCCGCCACCTGAGAGGCATCCGTCCCCTCCAGCAGTTCCCGGATACCGTCCTTCGTCTGCCGCCACCAGTCGGACGGATTCTGCTCCGACCAGCCGGGCCGAGGAAACGACAAGGGATATTCCTTTGACACAATTTTCCGGATCTGCCCCTCGCGGTCCATGAGCAGCAATTTGACCGCGGAAGTCCCCAAATCCACACCAATAAACAGCATTGCACCCCATCCTTTCTACACATTTATTTGATTCTATTTCTTTTTTCTGCGTCTGTGCCGAAATAACGCCCTGATCCTGCGGAGTTCCCTGCGGAGTCTGCCGCAGTCATAATCTGTTTCCCCGGCAAAAAACACTTGATAAAGCGCTTGTTCCTGTTCCGGCCCGATTTCCAGACCATACCCTTCCCGCAGCCGGTTCAGCTGATCCTGCAAAGTGCGCAGCGCGCCGTAATTTTCGTCTTTCTTTCTGAGGATTCGCAGAATCCTCCCGTATTCCAGCCGAACCTGTTCCGCCCCGGGAAGCCGCCTCTCCTTCCGGATCCGACGGATTTTTACAATCGTCAGCACGGCCGCAGTCAAGAGCGCCGCCAAAAGCAGTACATAAGTCATACCGCCCAGCGCGTTCTCCAGATATGCCCCAAGATTGCCCGTACCCAGATTCAGCTCCGTATTTTCACCGCTCAGATTCATAAAGGCGTCCCAGAAGGACGTGGTGTCTTCCTCCTCCGAAGCCGCGGGAGTCGGATCCACTACGACCCACCCCTTGTCCGCCACATAGATCTCCACCCACGCGTGGGCATAGGCGTCGGGAATCTCAAGCTCTACCAGAGCCGTCTCGCCTAACGGCGCATAGCCATCGTAGTATTCTTCATAGGCGGCGTCCTCCACCAGCACGCCGTTTAACACCACGTCTGTATAGGAGAAGGCGTAACCCTCCACATATCTGGCGGGAATCCCCATCTGGCGGAACAGCATCGTCCCCGCCGACGCAAAATGCGCGCAGTAACCTTTTTTGTTCTCCGTCAAAAAATGCGTAATATAATCGGAATTGCCGAAATAATAGCCCGGCCGCAAAGTATAGGAATAATTCTCCGCAAAATACTTCACGACCTGATCCGCGATCTCTTCCTCCGTACCCGCAAAGCCCGCCGCCTCGCACACGTTCCGCACCGCCCTTGCGCAGCTCTCCGGCACCGTCAGATACGCCTCATCCGCCTGACCCGCAGCTCCCGCCGCCAACCGTGCTTCCCCGGACGCCGGATAATAGGTGTAGACATCATAAATCTCGCCGGCGGGATAAAAGTTTCTGGTAGGATCCGGCTCAACATCCGGCCCAAACCGAGCAGAAACCCAATGGAGGATACCCGGTGTATCCATCGTATAATACGGCCGGTACTCATAATCATACGAAGCGCCCACCCGCCGTATTTCCATGACGCCCCTGCCCTGTTTGGAAGCGTCCCTCTCATAGGCGGCTTGACGGCTCCGCACCGTCTCCTCCATCAGCCCGTCGTCGGGCAGTCCGGCCTCAGCCGCGGTCCACCGCATTCCCTCGTAATCGCGCCCCGTAAACGCCTTTAGATACACGGGATCGAAACTGTAGGGCGTGTAGCGCACGATCAAATCCGTCTCATAGCTGGGCATGACCGAGGATCCTCTGCTCAGCATACCGCCGCTGATTCCGGCTCCCATATCGTCTGTGCGGAACAAAGCCCTGAGGCCGAATTGGAGCAGATTACTCATCTGATGCCCCGTTGACACCTTGACCGCATTGTCAGGCACGATTCCCGTGTAAACCTGCTCCGGCAGAAGGAACGATACGCCCCGCACAAGCAGCACAGTCATCACGGCCGCCAGCGGAATCACATAGCGCATCCGTCTTGTGAGCCGGTCTCCCATGCGGGAGCTTTTGACGTTTCCTCCCTGCAAAATGGCTGCGGTCATATACCCGGTCAACAAAAACAGCACATAGATCATGGACGGAGACCGCTCGAAATAGAAAGGAACCACAAAGAAGACCAGCGTATCCGAAACCACCCGGAACAGGCTGCATTTGCGCTGTAGATAAATATTGAACAAAATCAGCGCCACCATCCCCATGAACAGCACAAAGGCCGTGATCGTCATATACTCGTCCTGCACGACCAAATCATATTCCGTGCCGTTCTGGACGCCCAGATAAGACCGGGCTATGGCGAAAATCTTGTTGAGGATGGCATAGTACCCACTGTTGATCACCCAGTAATTTGTAAGAGCGACATACATATAGACTGCAAAAAGCCCCAGACTGCACAGATTGGTAAGCCACTTTTTCCCCGTCTCATAGACGGCACTCAGAAACAGCGCCAGCAGAAACAGCACCAGCATACAGACGCCGCTATTGTACTCGATCTCGAAAGCGGACAAAAACCCTCCCAGCGTGCCGTAGACGAGCAGAAAAAGCAGCAGCGCCTTGGCAAGCGCCGCCCAAAAGTCATATTTTCTCTCCTCCTGCACCTGTACAAGAGCAAGTTCCGGCTCCTGCTGCTTTCTTTTACTGAATATATGCACCCTTGTATACTCCTGTCTGAATCCGTATATAGCTTTCCCCGGGATGCTCGACGGCCATCTGTTCCTCCACATGTCCGGGCTGATGCAGCCCGCTGTCGCTCAAGATCTCAAAAAGCGCATTCTCAAGCTCTCCCTGTTCGGCCAGAAAACGCCCCCTGAGTCCGTCTCCCCGCCCCGGCCAATAGAGCTGAACCGGGTATTCCTTGTGCAGCAAGAGCCTGCACAGCCGATACAAAGCCTCCATCAAATCGTCGTTGCGGCCCTTATCCTCCTCCAGCGGCAGCAGCACGTTAATCTTTTCCCGGCCCGCCGCCATACGCTCCCGAACCATCATCTTTCCCTGCTTGGCGGACAGCTTCCAGTGAATGCTCTTCAACTCGTCCCCGGGAATATACTCCCGGATCTCATACTCGGGATTGTAATCCGTTCCTCTTCTCTTGCTCTCGTCCTCCTTGGGAAACCCTTCCACGCAGGCAAACAGCTCCTCCGTCTCCTCCCCCTCGGAGAAACCGGGCCAGACCACCGTGGACGCGCCCGTCCGTCTGCAGCCCGTCAGATAACAGAGATGCAGCAGATCATACACCACAAATTCTTCGATCCGGACTTCCACGCATCCCGCATACCGGCTGTTCAACATCTGCCGGATCCGGCTTCCGCCCGCGGGAGCCGCCCAGAGATGTTCTTTCCGGCGCTCCGAATATCCCGTGAACACATTGCTCCAGCTGTAAACCACATCTGCCGCGAACCCGGCGAATCTCCCGCCATTCTCCACATGGATGTCAAAGGAGAATGAGGTGTCTCTCCCCACCCTGTCCGCCGGAAGCACAGCCTCCGCCCACAGTTTGTCCCTGTCATACCACAGAAAAAACACCGAGACCGCCGCGCCGCCCAAAAGCAGAACCATAATTAAAAACAACATGTAACTGCGGAAGAAATCCCACAGCCACACAAACATCGCAAACAATAGGACAAATCGGAGAATCCCTTTTATGCTCAGCCGCAGCTTGTTTTCCATCAGACCGCATGTATCCTTTCCGTAATCTCCACAATCGCATCCGACACATCCATGCCCTCCGCCCGGGCCTTGGCGTTCAGATGAATGCGGTGCCGCCACACGTCGTCTATCACCGACAGCACGTCCTCCGGCACCACATAGTCGCCGCCGCGCATAAGCGCCATGGCCTTGGCCATCTTTAACAGGGCAATGCTGCCGCGGGGACTGACTCCCAGCGCGATGCGCGGATCTTTTCTGGTGGCTTCCGTGAGGTTGACAATATACTCGTGCATAGCATCCTCCACGTGAAGCTCCTCCGCCTGTTTGCGCAGTTCCATCAGACGCTCCACGGTAATGACGCTCTGCACCTGATTTAAGCCTGCGCCCGCGCTTCCCTTCAAAATATCCACCGCCGCCTCATGGGCGGGATATCCCATATTCAGGCAGATCAGAAAACGATCCAGCTGCGACTCCGGGAGAAGCTGGGTGCCGGAGGAACCGAACGGATTCTCCGTGGCGATAACCGTAAAAGGACTGGGCAGCGCATGGGACACACCGTCCACCGTCACTTTGGACTCTTCCATCACCTCCAACAAGGCCGACTGCGTCTTGGAGGAGGTGCGGTTCAGCTCGTCCGCCAGAAATAAATTGCAGAATACCGCTCCCTGCCTATATTCAAATTCGCCCGTCCCGCTGTTATACATGGTAAATCCCACGATATCGCTGGGCAGCACATCCGGCGTAAACTGCATTCTCTTATAAGAAAGCTCCATGGCCTTGCCGAGAGCCATGGCCAGCGTGGTCTTGCCCACCCCGGGTATATCCTCCAATAGCACATGCCCGCCCGCAAGCACCGCCGCAAGGACTTTTCGGATCACCCGGTCTTTGCCCTTCACCACCAGATTGACCTGTGCCACAATTTGTTCCAGCTCACTGTTCATTTGTCAGATTCCTTTCGATTATGATTATCAATAGTGTATCATTTCCATAGAATATTTTCAATGGAAAAGATGTCCCCGTTTGGGTTCCCGCATTTCCAAGTTAAGGCATAGAAAGATTTGACTGCATCAAAATACACCCTCCACAACTCTCAGAAACCGGCTGTAGAAGGGTGTATAAAAATGAAATAGTGAAAAATCTTAAAATTTTATCAGATACTGTAGTCCAACGCTTCCGTCCGCTTTCTGTGGCGGTCCGCCAGATCCGCGATGGTCACGCCGTCCACCACTCCGTCTATGGCCTGCGCCAATTCTTTCCAGACATTCAGCGTCTCACAGGTATCGCATCTCTCGCAGACCTCCGCCCCGTCCTCCAGACAGGCCACAGGCGCAAGGCTTCCCTCCGTGACCCGCAGCACCATGCCGACGGTATACTCTTCCGGCGCTTTGGCCAGCCGGTATCCGCCCTGTGCGCCGCGGACGCTTTTCACATATCCCGCACGGCTCAACGCGGCGATGATCTGCTCCAGATATTTCTCAGAAATGCCCTGTCTGGCCGCAATGTCCTTCACCTTGATACATTCGCCCGTATTGTTCAGCGCCAGATCCAGCATGACCCGCACCGCGTATCTGCCTTTGGTCGAGATTTTCATTGCCATACCTCCGCATATCTCCCTGAATCAGTCAAACGGAATCACGCCGCCGTTATACTGATCCGTAATATACTGTCTGATCGTGTCAGATTTCAGCGCATCTACCAGCGCTTTGATCTTCGCACTGTTCTCATTTCCCTCTTTGACGGCAATGACGTTCACATAGGTGGCCGCCGCCTCGGATTCGACACTCTCGTATACCAATGCGTTTTCCGCCACAGAGTATCCCGCCTCCATTGCATAGTTGCCGTTCATGATCGCAAAGGACACATCGGGCAGCGTTCTGGGAATCTGCGCAGACTCCAGCTCCACCAGCTCAATCTCGTAGGGATTGTCAACGATATCCACCTTGGTGGCCGTGAGACCCGCCCCCTCTTTCAGTGTGATATAACCGTTGTCTTGAAGCAGAAGCAAAGCTCTCGCCTCGTTGGTGGTATCGTTGGGAACGGCGATGGTTGCCCCCTGTATATTGGCCAGATCGGATTCCTTTCCGGGATACAGGCCGAACGGCTCATAGTGAATACCGCCCGCGTTCACCAGATGCGTCTTGTTTTCCTCGTTGAACTCGTTCAGATAGGGAATGTGTTGGAAAAAGTTCGCGTCAAACTCTCCCGACTCCACCACATTGTTGGGCTGCACATAGTCGTTGAACACCTTGATCTCCAAAGTATACCCCTGCCCCTCCAGAATCGGCTTCGCCTGCTCCAGAAGCTCCGCATGAGGGACTGCACTCGCCGCCACTTTGATCACCTTGTCATCTTTGCTTCCGCCGCATCCGGTGAGCGCACTTACGCCCAGTACCGCCACGGCGATCCATGCCAATACTCTCTTTTTCATAATATTCTCCTCTTTTCTGCGCCGCTATGTATTCGTCCGCATCCTGCGGCGCGCCGATGCGGACGCTCTATGTCAAACGGCCGGAGCCGTCCGCCATCTTTTGTTGATTATTTCATTCCTTATTCCATTCACCGCTTGTCGGTCTTCCATTTTCTTCCATGCGCTCAGTTCAGCCTTCTGTCCAGCTTCTTGGCCAGCTTAGTACCCAGCCATTGCATGATCTGCACCAGCAGCACCAGCAGCACCACCGTCACCAGCATGATATCCGTCTGATAGCGGTAGTAACCGTAATTGATGGCTGTCGCACCCAGACCGCCGCCGCCCACGACGCCCGCCATCGCCGAGTAACCCAGCACGGTACCCAGCGCAATGGTAGCGCCTACGATCAAGGACGTCCGCGCCTCCCCGATCAATACCTTAGTGATGATCGTCCAGAGATTCGCGCCCATGCTCTGCGCCGCCTCGATCACCCCTTTATCCACCTCCAGCAGAGAGGATTCCACCATACGGGCGATAAACGGAGCCGCCGCCAGCGTCAGGGGAACCACCGTGGCCGTAGGACCGTAAGATTTGCCCACAATGGCTTTGGTAAACGGAATCACCAAGATCAGCAGAATCAAAAACGGAATGCTCCGCACAACGTTAGCCACAAAATCCAAACCTTTATAAACCAACCGATTGGGGCGCAGTCCGTCCTTGGCCGTAATCACCAGCAGAACGCCCATAGGCAGTCCCAGCACATATCCCAGAATTGTTGACGCAAGTGTCATATAGAGTGTTGCGAGGATGTCGCCGCCCAGCATTTTCCAGATCTCCGACTGCAAAATCATCATATCAGACATAGGACTCCACCTCCTCCACCGCAAGCTTTCTCTCTTTCAAATAATGAATCATACGGTTGGCTACCGCTTCGTCCTCCGGCAGCTGCAGGATCATCTGTCCGTGGGCAATACCGCCGATATCCTTGGTATCCGCCAAGAGAATATTCACCGGAGATTTACACTCCAGAACCATGTTGGCAATCACCGGCTCAAAGGAAGAATTTTCGCTGAACACAATGCGGATGCACCGTTTGCCCGCCATCTCCTCCGCCTTGGCGTCCACCATGAACACCAACTTCTTGGCTGCCTTGGATTTCGGGCTTTTAAAGACCTCCTCCACCGTTCCGTGTTCCGCCAGTTCGCCGGAATCTATGATGGCCACATGGGAACAGATCTCCCGCACCACACTCATCTCGTGGGTGATAATGACGATCGTAATGCCGAATTCCCTGTTGATCTGGCGCAGCAGCTGGAGAATCGCCTTTGTGGTCGTAGGATCCAGCGCGCTGGTCGCCTCGTCGCAGAGCAGAATCTTGGGGTTGTTGGCCAGCGCCCTCGCAATGGCCACGCGCTGTTTCTGCCCGCCGGAGAGCTGTGAGGGATAACCGGATTCTTTCTCCGCAAGCCCCACGATCTCCAGAAGTTCTCTGGCTCGTTTCACCGCATCCGCCCGCTTCATCCCGGCGATGGCCATGGGAAAACACACATTGTCCAGCACGCTCTTCTGCATTAACAGATTAAAATGCTGAAAAATCATGGCGATATCCGTCCTGACGCTGCGGAGTTCTTTCTCCTTCAACGTCGATAAATCCTGATTTTCAATCCACACTGTCCCGGACGTGGGACGCTCCAGAAAATTCAGGCAGCGCACCAGCGTGGATTTGCCCGCGCCGCTCATGCCGATGATGCCGTAGATTTCTCCCCGATGAATATCCAGATCAATACCTTTTAGGGCTTCCACCTGATTGCCGTTACCGATAAAAGTTTTACTCACTTTCTGTATCCGAATAATCGGTTCCATTGGTATCTTCCTTTCCGTAACCCTTCTGTTTCACCCGTCTATACTCGAAGATTTTAACACGTCGCCGACATTCCTGCAAGTACAAACCCTTTGAAAAGTGAGAAGAATGCCCGCTTTTGGCATTCCTCCGTGTGAGAACATAGGAGTGGACTTTTCTCACACTTCCTCCGAGAACATGGGCGTGGACAGATAGCGGTCTCCGGAATCCGGCAGAAGCGCCACAATGGTTTTTCCCGCATTCTCGGGACGCCCGGCCAACACCTTCGCCGCATGGAGCGCCGCGCCTGAGGTAATCCCCACAAGAATGCCCTCCCTGTGGGCAACGGCTCTTCCTGCGGCAAATGCCTCCTCCGTGGTCACGGTGATAATCTCGTCATAGATCTGCGTATTCAAGACGGAAGGCACAAAGCCTGCGCCGATCCCCTGCAGTTTATGCGGCCCGGGCTTGCCGCCGGAGAGTATGGGGGAATCCGCCGGTTCTACCGCCACTACCTTGATATTGGGATTCTTGGATTTCAGATAGGTACCCACGCCCGTCACGGTTCCGCCCGTCCCCACGCCTGCCACAAAGATATCCACCTGTCCATCCGTATCCTCCCAGATCTCGGGACCTGTGGCAGCCGCATGAGCCGCCGGATTGGCCGGATTGTCAAACTGTCCCAGAATCACCCCGCCGGGGATGGACTGCTCCAGTTCCTCAGCCTTGGCGATCGCCCCTTTCATGCCTTTAGCGCCTTCCGTCAACACCAGCTCCGCGCCGTATGCCTTCAGAAGATTCCTGCGCTCCACGCTCATCGTCTCGGGGAGCGTGAGGATCGTCCGATACCCCTTGGCCGCCGCCACGCTGGCCAGCCCGATGCCCGTATTGCCGGAAGTAGGCTCAATAATGACGGAACCTTTCCGCAGGATTCCTTTCTTCTCGGCGTCCTCGATCATGGCGAGAGCAATCCTGTCCTTCACGCTGCCCGCCGGATTCAAATACTCCAGCTTCACCAGAATCGTGACATTGTCAATGCCCTCGGCTTTGCTGTAATTCTCTGTCTTCAGCAAGGGCGTATGTCCGATCAACTCCGTAGCTTTGTTATAAATTCTGCTCATATGAATGTCCTCCCTTGTATTTCCTACTATTCATATAGGTTTTATTTGTATGTATCATACTACTTCAACACCGTGCTGTCAACACTTTTTAAAATTTTATTCCGAAAGTTTTATTCCGTAACGGACTTTATCCCCGAACGCATCCTTGACTTTTTTATTGTTTTGCTTCAATATAAAAAGGCAAACTATAAAGAGACAGACTGCACAAAACAATCCCCACACACTACCGATTACAGGGAGGTCTATTATGAGCTACGGTTCCCACTATGACGCAGACGCCAATCTTTATCAGGTTCCTTTTATGGGAAATCATTTTATTGAAAATAGGGAGACTCTCGTCGTCCGCGTTCCCGGCTCCAAGAGCATCACCAACCGCGCGCTGCTCTTAGCGACGCTTGCGGAAGGAACCTCCACCCTGCGGGGTGCACTGTTTTCCGACGATTCCCGACATTTCCTGAAATGTGTGCAGGATTTGGGATTTGAGGCCGTGGCGGATGAGACGACGCAAACGATCCGCGTCACCGGATGCGGCGGAGCCGTTCCCCGGCAAGAAGCCTCTTTATATGTGGGAAGCGCAGGTACCGCAGCGCGTTTTCTCACCGCATATCTGGGCGTCTCGCAGGGCGTCTACCACATGGACGCCTCCCGGCAGATGCGCCGCCGTCCCATGGCGCCTCTGCTGGACTCCCTGAAAGAGCTGGGCTGTGAGATTCTCTATAAGGAAGAAGAAGAGAAGACGGCGCAAGAAGAGAGACATTCCCATGAGGGATATTTTCCTTTTATAATAAAAAGCCACGGCTTCGGCAGAGACGCCATCACCGTGGATATCGAACACAGCAGCCAGTTCCTGAGCGCCCTGCTCATCGCCTCCCGTCTTGCGTCGAAAGACTTTACCGTCCGGATACAGGGCAGCCACGGCATGGCTTACATCGAGATGACCCGCCGGATGATGGAACAGTTCGGCGTATGTGCAGAACAGACGGACGAGCGGACTTTCCGGACGGCCGCAGGACAGCGGTATCTGGCTTTGGATTATCAAATCGAACCCGACGTGTCCGCCGCGTGCTATTTTTATGCCCTTGCGCCTCTGCTGGGCGTTCCCGTGCTGGTGGAACATGTCCGTTTTGACTCTTTACAGGGCGACGTGGCTTTCCTGAAGATTCTGGAGCGGATGGGCTGCGCTTTGGAAGAACGGGAACAGGGCGTCGCAGTCCTGCCGCCCGCAGATCATAGATTCCACGGCGTCACTGCGGATCTGTCCGCCTGCTCGGATCAGGCCATCACGCTGGCCGCCATCGCTCCTTTCGCGGATTCCCCCACCACCATCACCGGAATCGGACATATCCGTTTTCAGGAGAGCGATCGGATACACGCGATTGTCACGGAACTTGGCCGGATGGGCGTCCGCTGCGAAGAGGACGCTTCCTTAGGCAGCATCACCGTCTATCCCGGCTTCCCCAAGCCTTGCGTGGTGGACACTTACGACGATCACCGCATAGCCATGGGCTTTGCGCTGACCGGCCTGCGCGTTCCGGGCGTCGCCATCCGTGACCCCGGCTGCTGCCGGAAAACTTTTGAAAATTATTTCGAGGTGCTGGAAGATGCTCTCGGACGATTGGGATCCTGATTTTTGATCCGATCAAATCAGAAGATCCTTGGCGTGACCATCTCAATAGCACAGGAAAACGATTTTCCGGCGCCTTGGGACTTGTATCCGGCTTCCGTCTATGTTAAAATGAATTAATTTAGCAGTTTAAAGTTCTACACTTTAAATCTCTAAAACAAAACGGAAGAAAACGAGGAAAAAGACATGAAAGTAGTTGTATTAGTGGTTTACTTTGCAGTATTGATCGGCATCGGACTCTATTGCCGCAAACATGCCACCGATGTGAACGGCTTCGTATTGGGCGGCAGAAACGTAGGCCCGTGGCTCACGGCTTTCGCCTACGGCACCTCCTACTTCTCGGCGGTGGTGTTCGTGGGATATGCGGGACAGTTCGGCTGGAAATACGGGATTGCCGCCACATGGGCGGGCATCGGAAACGCCGTGATCGGCTCGCTGCTGGCATGGGTAGTTCTGGGAAGAAGAACCCGTCTGATGACGCAGCACCTGAATTCGGCGACCATGCCCCAGTTCTTCGGGGAACGCTTTCAGAGCAAGGGACTGAAAATCGGCGCATCCGTCATTATTTTCATCTTCCTGATTCCCTACACCGCCTCTCTGTATAACGGACTCTCCCGCTTGTTCGGAATGGCGTTTCACATCGACTATTCCGTCTGCATCGTGCTGATGGCGGTGCTGACGGCTATTTATGTGATTGCGGGCGGATACATGGCCACGGCGATCAACGATTTTATTCAAGGTATTATTATGCTCTTCGGCATTGTGGCGGTGATTGCCGCCGTTTTGATGAGCAAGGGCGGATTTATGGCCGCTTTGGACGGACTGGCGCGGGTAACCGACTCTTCAGTGGCGGAGACCCCCGGAATCTTTGCGTCTTTCTTCGGCCCGGATCCCTTGAATCTCCTGTTTGTGGTGCTTCTGACTTCCCTTGGAACATGGGGACTTCCGCAGATGGTGCAGAAATTTTACGCCATCAAAAACGAGGGCGCCATCAAGAAAGGAACCATCATCTCCACGCTCTTTGCGCTGGTGGTATCGGGCGGCTGCTATTTTCTGGGCGGCTTCGGCAGACTGTTCTCGGATCAGATCGACATCGTAGCGGACGGCTATGATTCCGTTGTACCCACCATGCTCTCCGGCTTAAGTCCCATGCTGATCTCACTTGTGGTGATCTTGGTGCTGTCGGCCTCCATGTCCACTCTGTCCTCTCTGGTGATGGCCTCCAGCTCCACTTTGACCATTGACTTTCTGAAAGACAATTTCATTAAAAATATGAGTGAGAAAAAACAGGTGCTGTTGATGCGGATTCTGGTGGTGGTATTTATCGCCATCTCCTCCGTCATGGCGCTGATCCAGTACAAGAGCGCCATCACCTTTATCGCCCAGCTCATGGGCGTGTCATGGGGCGCGCTGGCAGGAGCTTTTCTGGCGCCTTTCCTGTATTCGCTGTATGCGAAATGGGTTACCAAGGCGGCTTGCTGGGCAAGTTTTATCTTTGGTTCCGTGCTGATGGTGCTGAATATTTTCTTCCGCAGTTCCTTCCCTGTCATTCTGCAGTCTCCCATCAACTGCGGCGTCATCGCCATGCTGGCGGGTCTGGTGATCGTGCCGGTGGTGAGCATATTTACCAAGAAACCCGACAACAGGCTGGTGGAAGACGCTTTCCGGTGCTACGAGAAAGAGACGACCGTGGCGCAGAAAACTTCACTGGGCAGATAACCTTGCGGCAGTCCATCAAGCGGCTGCTTTTTGAGCCTGAGGCGCTTTGCTCTTTTGGCGATACAGGCATCGAAACACCGTGCGGACCAAAGGCTGGATGAAAAACAGCTGGGTAAAAAATGCGAACGGGAAATTAAAACACACCAGCTTCAGCCAGTTTGCAAGCAGCGTAAGGATGTGGAATCCGGCATAGTAAGGGTAGTACAAAATGGCCGCGAGGAAACTCATCATCGGACACATCAGCCCGACCGTGGCGCAGATGATAGCCGTCTCGAACAGCATCGGGTGGTCTTTTCTGAGGTCAAAAACACGGCTGGCCAGCTTAAAAGACAGCGGACTCCCCACGGTGAGTTCCAGACAGTACGCCAGCGCAAACTCGATCAGTACCACGGCCCAGATCGGCACGGCTTGTCCCAGCACCGAGATTCCGCCCATGGCGTTTATGGCGGCAAGGACAGAGGACTCCCCGGTCAGAGTCATAAATGTACTGCCGTTTATGACATACAGGCTGAAGAACACATAGGCGTGGACGGTGACAAGTACGGTAAGAAGTGCGAAGACCATTCGCTGTGATTGATTTTGAGGCATAATTTTTCTCCTTTTCCATGACGTTTGATTGAATGTTTTGAACCAAGCCGATATTATGACGCAAAAAGACACAAACGGCGCTTCCATAATTCTGTAATCAGATTTACGTGCGAAGCACCACTTGTGTCTTTTATGTTTTTAGATTCTGCCTATTTCATTTTATCGGTGATTGGTCAATTTACCTTTGAGATCATATCACACAGAAAATCAAAAAGTCAAGCATTTTTATCCGAGATTCGTTCCGCTGCCCGCAGAACACTCAGAATCAACAGAAAGACCAGCGCGGCGTTTGCAAAGATCCGTGTCTGGGCAAATGCGGATGTGACAGCGCTGAGTCCCGCCACATAAGAGGCCCCTTTTCTTACCGCAGCCATAAGCTGAATCCGGCTGCAGATCGTCCCCAGCACATCATAGACGATCAGAACTACGCAACTGTATACGGTGGCAGACAGCCACAAAGCTTTCCCACAAGACTCCCCGCGGATCAGATCCAGCGCGCCGAAGACCAGACAGGGAATGCCCGCAAAGAGCAGCTGCACCACGGCGCCCAGCGGATAATAATTGTGCCACGGGGTATCCGGCACATAATAATACAGATAGGAATCCTGCAGCAACAGTACCCCGGCGCCCGCCGCGATAAACAGCACCGCCATTGCGACCACCACAATCGGCAAACCCTTCTTCATCATGATTGCTCTCTCCATCCTTTCCATATCCCGTCAATAGGTGTTTGCGAAACACTCACTTCGGAAAGTGTCATTGTGCAAATTGCACATTCAACGCAGACACGCTTTCGCTCCCACCTCACCGTAGTGGCACATAAGGCGCTAAAATACAGCGCCTAAGTGCCAACGGTTCGCTAGGGTCTGCTTATGAATATACAATCTGCACAATTTGGATTTCGAAAAATATCATTTCGCTATCACCTATTCCGTCAAAGTAATCGCTGATATAATTATAAAAGTCTGGAGAAATCTTGTCAACTTTTCCGATTCCGCTACTCCCGCATCTTAGCCAGCACACGTCCGAACTTCATCCATCTCTCCCTGTCCTCTTTCTTATTGTTGTCTATGGTAAACGTGATGCCATAGTCGTTTAGCGGTTCCAGCACAAAGGAGCGTGCTTGACGTACTTTCCGCAGATAGGCGCGGCTGGTCTCCGTATTGATAAAAAGCCCGGTATCTCCGTCCCGAGGAATGGTCTTGGACATCAACAGGATGTCTCCCTCATTATAGACCGGATACAGATAATCGCTTGTGATGCGGATTGCACAGTGCAGATCCGCCCCAAACCGCTTTCGATAGGCGGAAACATTGAGTTTCTCCACATTCACTGAATCCCAGATCATACCGTCCTCATGATTGCCTGTGGGCGTCAACAGACTGATATAATCCTCCGCCTTCTCGGGCGGCACACGTGTCAGAAACGCAGTCTCGAAATCCACAATGGAGGCGACAAACCTCAATTGTGTGGCCGTCAGATGGCGCATTTTGCTCATGATCTGCAAAACAAGCGAACTGTCATCCCCACAGAGTTCCGAAATTCCTTTGCCTGTAAGCTCCTGCATCTGATGGGCGATAAATAAGTCAACTTTGGAAGTCTCCCCGGCAACCATTTTCTTGTACCCGGAGATTGACATATCCACCTCTTTCGCCATCTGTGCCTGCGTCAATCCCAGCGAGGTGCGTTCCCGCTCCAAGTTCTCAATGAAATTTGTGTTGATTTCCTGCCTTGTCATTTCTTTCGTACTATGCTTGTAGAATCTAAGCCTAATATTACGCATTTATCTTTTGTATACCGTTCTGGAATGGTGTTCTAGCCTGTCTGATAAAAGAAAAAACAGAACGTGTTATATATGATTATTTATTATTATATTAAATTATCATATATGAATCAAGAAAAATTTTTGAGGTTTTAGGAATCGTAAAATAGGGATTTTCCCCCAGAAAAGGGAGGATGCCAAGGAACACCCGTTCCTTGGCATTTATTATGAAAAAGTTTTGTAAACAAGTAACTTGTAATCAACCTTGATCTGTACTCCTAGTATATGGCACAGAAATGTCTAAAACATGATACAAAATTGAAAAAATCTTAAAATAAATGTGAACAAAATATGAACAAAACAATCGTCAGAGCTTCTCCGGCTCCGGATAGTCCTCCCCGAACGTCTCCACCGTAACGCTCTTCATCACCTGATCCTCCAGCGGCCTGTCGGAATAATCGGTCGCCGTCTCAGCGATGCGGTTGACCACATCCATTCCCTCGACCACCTTGCCGAACGCCGCATAACCGCCGTCCAAGTGGGGGCTTGTCTTGTGCATGATAAAGAACTGGCTTCCGGCCGAGTCCGGGTGCATGGCTCTGGCCATGGACAGCACGCCCTCGGTGTGCTTCAGATCGTTCGCAACGCCGTTCTGCGCAAACTCTCCCTTGATGCTATATCCCGGGCCGCCCATTCCGGTACCCTCGGGACATCCTCCCTGAATCATGAATCCGCGGATGACGCGGTGGAAAATCAGGCCGTCATAATAGCCCTTTTTGATCAGACTGATAAAATTGTTGACAGAGACGGGCGCGGTCTCAGGATAGAGTTCCGCTTTGATGACGCCGCCGTCCTGCATGGTGATGGTTACAACGGGATTTTTTGCCATAAAAAATTTCCTTTCTGTTCTAAAATATTGTATACTAAAATGAATCTGTCCATCATTTATTGTAACCGAATTAACGCGGAACGTAAAGGGGCGAATGCAAATCTATGAACCATATCAAATATTATTTAAAAAAGGTCATCCTTCTCCCGATCAAGGGAAAATCCGCCGCGGAACCCGACGCGTCCGCCAAAGGTCCTGATGCTCCGGACGGCCAAGCTGCGGAGGAGGCGGTTCTCTACATCACGGACGACAGCCCTACGGCCCGCAGGCTGCTCGCGCAAGGCCGGGCGGTACTCGTCTATCTCCATGCGGGAAACCGGGACGCCGATTTCTCTTTCTGCAAATATGCCTGTGAGGATCCCACGGAACTCGACCTGCGGTATCTGGACCGAATTTATCGGCGTTACCGGGCGATCCCATGGGACATTCTGGAGACCGAACGCTGTCTGGTGCGGGAGACCACGGTGGAGGATGTGGACGATTTTTACCGAATCTACAGCGTTCCTTCCATTACTAAGTACATGGAGCCGCTCTATGAAGATCCGGAGGAAGAACGCGCTTATGCACGGGACTATATCGAGCAGGTGTATGCGTTTTACGAATTCGGCATGTGGACGGTGGTAGACAAATCTTCGGGGGAAGTCATCGGGCGCGCCGGTCTCTGCTTTCGGGAAGGCTATGAAGATCCGGAGCTGGGATTCGTCATCGCCGCGGACAGACAGGGGCAGGGGCTTGCCACGGAGGTCTGCGGGGCGATTCTGCGCTATGGCGGGGAGACGCTTGGGTTTGGGAAAATACAGGCCTTCGTCCAGCCGGACAACGCCGCGTCCCTGCGGGTGTGCGGGCAGCTCGGCATGAAAAAGACAGGTCATGCACGACTGCAGGGAAAGGAATACCTGATCTATGTCTGGGAAGATCACTCTCCATCACCTGTACTTGACAGGTGAGTTCGTTGTTGCTATCATGGAAATCAACACAAGAATGTAGAGGTATGCATATGAGCAAAAAGAAAGTTGTCGTTTCTCTCGGACATGAGTCGCTGGGTTACACCACATTGGAACAGTGGGACGCAGTCAAAGTTACCGCAAAGGCGCTGGCCGATCTGGTGGAGGCCGACTGCCAGCTGACCATCACTCATTCCAACGGCCCGCAGGTCAGCATGATCCATAAGGCGATGACCGAACTGCGCCGAGTATACATTGATTACACTCCCGCTCCCATGTGCGTGTGTTCCGCCATGAGCCAAGGCTATGTGGGATATGATATCCAGAACGCCCTGCGCGCCGAACTGCTCAACCGGGGCATCTCCAAGCCGGTGAGTACCATTCTGACGCAGGTCACGGTAGACCCCTACGATGAGGCATTTTACGAGCCTACCAAATTGATCGGCCGCTATATGTCTAAGGAAGATGCGGAAATTGAAGTGAAAAAGGGCAATTATGTGCGGGAGACGCCCGGCAAGGGCTTTCGGCGCGTGGTGGCCGCCCCCAAACCCATCGACATCGTGGAAATCGAAGCGATCCGCACATTGGCCGATGCGGATCAAGTGGTCATCGCCTGCGGCGGTGGCGGGATTCCCGTTATCGAGCAGAAACACGCCCTGAAAGGCGCATCCGCCGTCATTGAGAAAGACGCCATCGCAGGCAAACTGGCAGGAGACCTCATGGCCGACGAACTGATTATCCTCACCAATGTGGACTGTGTGTACCGGTCTTTCGGCGCCAATGACCAGACTCCCCTGCCTGTTCTAACCGTTCCTGAGGCGCAGGCCGCCATGGCGGAGGGCGAATTTGAGGAAGGTACGATGCTGCCCAAGATCGAGGCCGCCATATCTTATCTAAGCCGCGTGCCTCAAGGCAAAGTGCGCATCACATCCATGAAATGCGTAAAGGACGCCATCAAAGACAAAGCCGGCACCCTCATCACACAAGCATAATCCAATCCTTACGGCGCGCTCTCCGCGCCGTAATCTGCTCTGCACGCTCTGGCCTCTTCCACATAAAGAGCCGCATTGTGCAGATTCTTTGCAATCTCCGCCTCGGTAACGCTGCGCTTGATCTTGGCGGGACTCCCCAAAACCAGCGAATTGTCCGGCACCTGCGCATCCTGTGTCACTAACGCGCCCGCACCCACAATACAGTTTCGCCCGATCTGCGCTCCATTCATGATGATCGCTCCCATGCCGATCAGGGAATTGTCTCCCACGGTGCATCCGTGGACGATAGCGCCGTGTCCCACGGTCACGTTTTCCCCGATGACGACGGGATGGCCGCCGTCTAAATGCACCACCGCATTGTCTTGAATATTGCTTCCCCTGCCGATCTCCACAGACCCTCTGTCGCCGCGCACGACGGCATTGTACCAAATCCCCACATCGGCTCCCACCGTCACGTTTCCCAGCACCACCGCGCCGGGCGCAATAAAGGCCGTCTCGTGAATCTGTGGCCGAACGGACTGTGTGCCTTGCATGTCCCGATCTTTCGATTGTCCCTCTGCCATCTCCAAACTCCTTATCGTATTACTATTTGTTAGGCGTTTGCGAAACGCTCTAATTTGCAAATTCTACCGAGCCAGCCGCTCCACTTTCGGAAAGCATTTCCACAACAGCGCATAAAGCGTTCCGCCCAGCGCCGCGCCCAGAAAATTCAAAAGGATATCGTCCACGTCCACCGACCTGCCGACGAAAAGCTGGCAGAACTCGATCAGCATCGGCAAAAGCAGCGCCAACACGCCCACTTTCCACGGCGAACGGAATCTCTTCCAGAGCAGCGGCAGCCCCAATCCCCAAGGGATAAACATGACGATATTGCCCACGATATTTACCCGGATGATATCCGGATTTGACATATATTTCAGATAGCTCCTGATCGTCCTAAAAGGAACCAGATTGACGCCGATTCCGTACTCCAGCCGTCTCCACGCATGGGCAAAGCTCTTCACGCTGAGCAATTCCTGCCCGTCTTGGAGCGTCAACGCCAAAAGCCCCAGCATAAACAGCGTAAATACGGCCAGCACAAGTTCCCTGACCGGCCTGCACGCATCTTTCCGCACCGCCACCCAGACGAATCTTGCCACACAGTACAAGGGCAGAAGAGATAGGACAATCCGCAGCATATTTGATAAATATAGCGACATTTTCTTCACACTTTCCAATGTAGTCTGTGCAGTTCCCCCTCGCCCTGCATGTTCTGAAAATGATTCTGGCGCAGAGCCTCGTACAATATGACGGCCACCGAATTGGCCAGATTCAAGGAACGGATCCCGGGCAGCATAGGAATGCGGATGCAGTCCTCCTCATGCTCTACCAGAAGCTCCTCGGGAATCCCTGCGCTTTCTCTGCCGAACATGATAAAATCATCCGGCCCGAATACCGCTTCCGTGTATGTGCGCTTTGCTTTCGTCGTCGCCATCCAGAGTCTGGCTCCCGGATGCTTCTCATACTCCCGTAGGAACTCTTCATAATTGAGATAGCGCTCCACGGAAAGCCTTTCCCAATAGTCCATGCCCGCCCGCCGGATCTCCTTTTCATTCAGGCGGAATCCGAGCGGCTCAATCAAATGCAGACTTGTGCCTGTCGCGACACAAGTCCGCCCGATATTTCCCGTATTTGCCGGAATCTCCGGCTGATGTAACACAATGTGCATAGGTCATTATCCTTTTTCTGCCCGCAGTTTATTCACAAAGCGCTCCAATCTGCCGATGGCCACCTTGAGATTTTCCAAAGAATACGCATAGGAAATCCGCACAAATCCCTCCCCGCTGTCTCCGAATGCAGTGCCGGGAACCACAGCCACGCGTTCCTCCTCCAGAAACCGCTGCGCAAATTCATCGCTGGTCATGCCGAATTCCCCGATATAAGGGAACACATAGAATGCGCCGTAAGGCTCGAAACACGAAAGCCCCATCTCCCGGAATGCGTTCAAGAGATACCGTCTGCGCTGATTGTAGGCCACGCGCATCTCCTCGATATCCGCATCCCCGTTTTTCAAAGCCTCCACCGCAGCGTACTGGCTCGTGGTGGGCGCGCACATGATAGCAAACTGATGAATCTTGGTCATCTGCCCGATGATATTGGCGGGACCACAGGCATAGCCCAGCCTCCAGCCCGTCATGGCGTATGCCTTGGAAAATCCGTTGATTAGGACTGTCCGCTCCCGCATACCGGGGAGACTGGCAATGGATACATGCTTCTCCTTGTAGGACAATTCCGCATAAATCTCATCGGAAATGACAAATATGTCATGTTTCAAGATAACCTGTGCGACTGCTTCCAGATCCTCCCGCTCCATAATCGCTCCGGTCGGGTTGTTGGGAAACGGCAAAATCAATACCTTGGTCTTGTCCGTGATGGCTTCTTCCAGCTCCTGCGCCGTGAGACGGAACTCATTTTCCGCCTTGAGATTAATAATCACAGGCTTCGCCCCCGCAAGGATGGCGCAAGGCTCATAGGACACATAGCTGGGCTGGGGAATCAGCACTTCCTCCCCGGGATTGACCATAGCCCGAAGCCCCATGTCAATCGCCTCGGAGCCGCCCACGGTAATCAGCACCTCTTTGGCCCAGTCATACTCGATTTGGTTCCTGCGCTTCATGTAATTGCAGATCTCCTGCCGAAGCTCTTTTAAACCCGCGTTGGAGGTATAGAAGGTACGTCCCCGCTCCAGAGAATAGATTCCCTCGTCCCGGATATGCCATGGGGTGTCAAAATCCGGTTCGCCCACTCCCAGCGAGATCGCGTCCTTCATTTCACTGACGATGTCAAAAAACTTTCGGATGCCCGAAGGCTTGATTTCTACTACTTTATCTGCTAAAGGATTTCTCATGGCGTAATCATCTCTCTTTCATCTTCCGGCTTCTGAGTGAAAATCGTGCCGTGATCTTTGTATTTTTTCAAAATAAAATGTGTCGCGGTGGAAAGCACCTGCTCCAAAGGCGCGAGCTTATCCGACACGAAGGAAGAAACCTCCCGCAGCGTCTTCCCCTCCAAAATGACCATCAAGTCAAATCCGCCGGAGATCAGATAGACGCTCCGCACCTCGGGATACCTGTAAATGCGCTCCGCCACATTGTCGAATCCCTGTCCTCTCTGGGGCGTCACCCGCACCTCGATCAGCGCGGTCACTTTGTCCAGAGAAGTCTTCTCCCAATTCACCAGCGTGTGATATCCGCAGATGACGCCCTCGTCCTCCAGCGCCTGCAGTTCGTTCACCACGTCAATCTCCTGCACTCCCAGAATGACCGCCAGTTCCTTCAAATCAATGCGGCTGTTTTTCTCAATGACCGCCAATAATTCTTCTCTCATTTTCCGTTCCTTTCTATGATTTACAAAAAACAGGTAATTGCAAAACTCTTACTTCGGAAAGAGTCATCGTGCAAATTGCACATTCAACGCAGACACGCTTCCGCTCCAACCTCACCGTAATGGCACATAAGGCGCTAAAGTACAGCGCCTAAGTGCCAACGGTTCGCTAGGGTCTGCTTATGAATATACAATCTGCACAATTCGGATTCCTAAAAATATTGTTTCGCAATCGCCTAATTTACAGCAAATAATTTAGGCGATGGATCCAATCTCATAAAGACTGTCCGGCTGCGGGCGGTCCAGATAGCGCGTCTCCTCCCCGTTGAGAATCAGTCTGTCTCTGCCGGCTGTCACCTTTCCCACCACCGCCGCCGGAATCCGTTCCGCCTCCAAGGCTTCCGCCAGTTGGGTGCCGTCGGCGCAAGTCATCAGAAGACAGCCCCCCGATAAAAGCGTGTAAGGATTCACATTACAGTGGTTGCAGACTTCCACAGTCTCCTGTCTGATCGGCAGCTTCTTTAAGTCGATGGTCAGTCCAACGCCCGCGCCCTCCGCCAGCTCCCAAAGCGCGGCGAAAATCCCGCCCTCGGAAACATTGTGCAGAACGCACACGTTGGACTGCACCGCAGCTGCGGCCTCCGGCACGGTGGACAAATATCGGTCAAACCCCGCGGCCGTCTCAGGAAGCCACGCCGGATAGCGCGCTTTTAGGCTCTCCCCGAAACGCTTTGCCAGAATGGCGGTTCCCTCCAAGCCAATCCATTTGCTCACCACCACATCCTGTCCCGGACGGGCGGCTTTCACCGTGTGATACGACGCCTCGCGCAAGCCCTCTCTCTGCTCGGCCAGAACCGCACCGTATGCCGTCGCCATGATCAAAGGTTCCCTCACCGCCGCCGTAACTCTGGCCTGTGCCTGTGCGATCTGAATGCCCAGCCCGCCGCAGGTCTCTTCCGCTTCAGCCATGATTCCCTTTAGCGTCGGTTCCTCGGTCTCGGAAGGAAGCAGGATGCTCAACGCGACAGCCGCGGCCGCACCGCCGCGGCAAGCCAGAAGATTTGCACATTTGATCATCAAGGAAGCAACAGGCTCCGTTCCCTCCTGCACGCAGGATAATATGACACTACTGTCATTGTTAGGGCCGTCAAACGCAAAAAGGGCGCAGTCTTCCCCTATGCCTGCGCCGCTTATCACTTCTCTGCGTTTTGTCTTGATCTGCTGCAATATGGAACGTTTAAAAACGTTCTCCGTTACCCTGCCAGTCTTCATGAACGGCTCCTGTGGGCGGCTTTCACATCGGCTAATCCTCCTCCACAACCACCGGCTGGGGGGTCGTGAGAAGCGCGATCACATTCCGCACATGATCGATATTGCCTGTTCCGATGGCCGCCATAATCTCATTATATGCATTGGGATCGCCGGTAGCGGTTCCCACCGTTGCACTTCTGGGTGACATTTTATAGCTGCTGCTGTTGATCTGCTCGCGGCTCACTTCCTCGCCGTTCTCCGTGACAATCTTCCAAAGGCGCGCTTTGTACCCGGTGTGTGCGCTCTCCGAGACAATATAGCCAAGAGGCTTGGAAGCGTCCGCATAAATCGTATCCGTCTCGGGACGGATAATCTCCAGCACTTCGCTCTCATATTTTACGGCATGACCCTCGTCTCTGGTCTCCTTCCCGTAAATATTGAACGTGATGCGCTTGTTCTGCGTATAGCCCTCAATATAAATAGGAGCGTCCAGATTGTTCACGAATCGGAAGTCCTTCCCGGAACTCTCCGCAATGGCCGCATCCGCGGAAGGCTCCACATAGGCGACGATCATGGAGTGGTTATGCCGTTCCGTGACGTCTAACTCCGACTTCAGCACCGCGTTGTATAATGTGGTGGACACTTGACAGATTCCGCCGCCCAGACTGTCCACCACCTTGCCGTTCATATAGGAGCCGGCCATATAATATCCGTTTTTCTCCGTAAAAGGCGCCACCATGTCATAAGTGGAAAATTCCTCCCCGGGATACAGCGTCGTACCGTTGATCAGATTGCATCCGTTCTCCACATTGGCGCTTCTGGAAGTGCCGGAAGTGCTGTAGGAAGTGGTAAAACTTCCCAGAAGATCCGTCACCGCCGCCAGCTCCTCCGCGCTGCCCCTCGGCTCCTTGACCACAATGTCCAGCGCGATGCTGCAAGGCTTCTGATCCCACGATCCCGTCAGATACTCATAAATCGTGTCGATGGAAGTTTCCACGTCCAGCACGGATCCGGCCTGCCCCTCCAGCACTTCAAACTGTCCGTCCTCGCTGCGCTTCAACGAAACGTTCACGGCTTTCTTATCATATTTTACACATTTAGAAGCCAATATCTCATTGATGGCTTCCACGTCGAAGTCCAGATCAATATGAAAAACGTAATTCTCATGTTCCAGATCTTTTAGCGCCTTGTAACGCTGGATGATATTGCCCGTCCTGCCTAACCGCATGGCCTCCTCGGGCAGACTCTCGTTCGCCCAGCTCACGCCCAGATCGCCCGCCGTTACTACCACCTCGTGATTGTCCGCCGCCTCCAGCGTAATCTCCACAGCGCGCAGTTCTTCTATGTAAAATTCCACCGCCGCGCGGGCCTGTTCCGCAGTTTTGCCCGACAGGGCGATATCGCCCGCATAGACGCCCGGCTTGATGGTATCCTCTTCCGCCGCCTGTACCGTTGCGCCAAGGCAGAACACCGACAGCAGCAGACACAGGACAAAGTTCCCTGTTTTCCAAATCTTTCCCATAATAACTATGCCTTTCCGTAACCTGCGGATTTGAGGCGCAGGTACAATATCTGCAAGACGAAAGTCTTTAAAATAGCATTTGAATTAGTATATAAAGTATGATAAAGTGGGAATGACCATAGCCAACACCAAGATAATGACGATAATACCGGCCACGCGCCGTTTGGTTTTCCGATTGTTCATGTTAAACATAACAGCCACCATGCCTTTCCGTAACCCGCGGACTTTTGTGTTTCGCAAACGCCTATCGATTTTCGTAATCTGAAAGGATATTATATATGAAATTTTATGTTTTGGCAAGTTTTATTATCTTTATTCTTGTGATCAACCACAGCATCCGCAGAAACAACCGCTCTCTGGAGCAAAAAAACCGAATCTTCTGGGACAGGGAGCGCCGCGCCAACCAGACCCGCCGCAAACCCTTGGACAATCTGGACTACATCCGTATTCCTCTCGAGAAACTGCCCATGGAGCTTCTCAAGGAAGACAGTAAAGTGGCGGACTGTCTGCGCATCGTAAACGACCTCTCCCTACAGCCCGTGGTGAACCTCACAGGATATTCCAACACAGATTTGAAACTGGAATACGGCACCGCCAACATCACGGTACTGACGGAGTATGACCAAAATTATACGCTGCTGGCCAACACGCTGCAGCAGTGGGCCGAGCGGCTGTATCAGGCGGGAGAAATCGACGCCGCCCGCGAGATTCTGGAATTTGCCGTGAGTACCCGCACGGATGTGTGCGGCGCTTACGACCTGTTGTCCGAAATCTACCGGAGAGAAGGCAGACAGGACCGGATTGCCGAACTGGCCAAAACTGCCGAAAGTCTCAATTCCCTCAACCGGGAACGGATTCTCCGTCATTTGAAGGCACAAGACGGCGGCTCCGGATCTGATCAATGATACGGCTGGCCTCTCTTCTGGTCAATCTCTCCACATCTGCATTCAAAACTATTTTATGCTGCTTGAGCAGACGATATAACTGTTCTTTCTGCGCCTTCGTGGCGGGCGTGTCCCGCTTGACTTGATACCGCAGGGGCGACGGGACAAAGAGCGCACCCTCGTCCTGCTCCCCGAACAGCTCCCCCAATTTCCCGTACAGAAGCATCGTAGCCTCCGCATCCTCCAAAGCCCTGTGGGCGCGGTGGGGAATCCCATAATATCGGCACAGATAGTCCAGATTCCGATGCTCCAGCTCCGCCAGATACCTCCTCGCGATCTTCAAAGTATCGACGCCGTCCTTTTCAAAAGGAATCTTCCGATCCACCGCCACCTTTTTCAAAAAGGAATAGTCGAACAGAATACTATGCCCCAGAAGCGGCAGATCCTCCAGAAAGGTAAACGCTTCCTCCAGCACGTCTTCCGGATAAGGCGCGTCCGCAAGATCTTCGTCCCGGATTCCCGTGAGTTCCACAATGCGCTCCTCCAGTTTCCGCCCGGGATTTACAAACGTGGAAAAACGATCCGTGATCCGCCCCTTTTGCACTTTCAGTGCGCCAATCTCGATGATTTTGTCCCATTTCGGGTTCAAGCCCGTAGTCTCCAGATCAATACTGATATAACTGTCCGTCATCTATCCCTCACCGCCTGTTCCTCCGCCGCATCTTCGCCCGCGATCACTTGAACCGCCGCCTGCGCGTTCAGCGGATCCCGCGCGCGGTAATCAAACAGCACATACCGCAGGCTTTTGTTCTCGCGGATATCCCCGCCGGACTGCTCCCACACGGTATACCGAAACGGCTCCAGATGCGTCATCCTGCCGAGCTGTTTCCAGTCATACCCCTCATAGGCGGGCAGAAATGCGCGCTCCCTCTCTTCCCGCTTGTAAAAATTCCGGATAAACTCCTTTTCCTCCGCATTCGGATCCGCTGCAAAATCCGGGCGGCTCTTCACATTTTCCCGCAGATACAGGTCATACGTCAAAAGCTCCCTGTAGACCTCTGCGTGCTTCCCATCCCGCTCCAGCGCAAACTCCAAAAGCACCTGATAGCGGTACGCTCTGGCGGGACTCTCCGTCAGATATCCCTTCTTGCGATAATCGTCCGCAAGCGCCTCATACAGGGCAAAGGGATGTGGAAAAACGCGCTCCAGAAAGCGCAGCGTATGCGTAAACTGGCCGCTGTTATAATACAGCTCCACCATCTCCTCCACACGCTTTAACCGCCGCATCTCCCCATAGGAAAGCCACTTAGTCAAAAGCGTCTCATAGGGCGGCTCGTCCAGATACCGGATCCCATATGCCGCCGCCTGCTCCGCCATGGGCGAACCTTTCAGCACTTTCAGAAAACCCAGCTGAAGCTGCTCTGGGCGCATAGCGTAAACCCTGTTAAAAGATTCCGCAAAAGTCCCATAATCCTCATAGGGCAGCCCTGCGATCAAATCCAGATGAATATGGATATTATGACCCTGTCGGATGGCGGCCACCACACACTCCAGCCGCTCCACATCCGCCGTGCGGCAGACCGCCCGCAGCGCCTTAGGATGAAAGGACTGTACGCCGATCTCCAGCTGCACCTGACCGGGGCGCAGTCGGTTCAAAAGCGCAATCTCCTCCTCCGTCAGTCTGTCCGCCGCAATTTCAAAATGGAAATTTGTGACGCCATTGTCATGTTCGTGCAGATAGGACCAGACCGCCATGGCGTGTTCTCTGTTGCAGTTAAACGTGCGATCCACGAATTTTACCTGTTTCACCCGCCTGTCCAGAAAAAACTGCAGCTCCCGCTCCACAGTCGTAAGATCGCGGAGCCGGACGCTCTTGTCGATGGAAGACAGACAGTACGTGCAGCGGTAGGGACAGCCGCGGCTGCTCTCATAATAGATGATCCGGTTATCAAACGCGGACAATTCCGCTCCGGCCTCCCCGTAGAGAAAAGGCAGCGCGCTCAGATCGATCGTCTCCCGGCGGGGAGTATATCCTTCCGGAAGACAGAGTCCTTCGATTTCCTCAAGCGTCCCCCGGCCGTTTACATACCAGCGCATCAAATCCCTAAAAGACGCCTCGCCCTCGCCCACCATAATGCCCTTTACCCCGGGGAATGCCCGCAGAATCTCCGGCGCGTCGTAGCTCACTTCCGGGCCTCCCAGCCACAAATCCGTGTCCGGCAGAATCTTCGGCAGCTCCCGGATCAGTTCCCGGATCAGGCTCCAGTTCCAGATATAACAGGAAAATCCCACCGCATCCGGCTTTTTCTCGTAAAGATCCGCCAGAATATCCGGCATACGCTGATTGACGGTATACTCCGCAAGTTCGATATGCGGCCGCATCTCCTCCCCGGCATAAGCCCGCAGACTGTAGATGGCGGGATTGGAATGAATGTATTTGGCATTTACCGCCGTCAATAAGAACTTCATAATGTCCTCCTGTGGGAAAATTCCTGCGCGCAAGAGCCGGAATCTCTTTTGGGTATTTTTGCATTTGCGATTTCCTTTACAAAGGCGTCCGCCCTATGATAAAATAGATATGTTGCACCGCCAACAATGTGGGACAATACCGTCCCGCCACAACATGCCGGATGCTTGGACAACGCATCGGAAAGGACAAAATAATGGCCAGATACATACAAGATATCGTATTGAACAAACCGGACGACTTCGTAAACTTTATTATGAACGATTTTATCCAGAAACACGGCTTTAAGCTTGCCGACTGGAAGGGGCAACCCGCTTACCGCGCGGGCGACATTATGTTCGAGGGCTATAAATATCTGATATGGTCTTATCAAAACGGAATTTTTCATTTGGAGGCATGGCTCCGCGGTACCTTCGGCGGCGAATGGGATCTGGAGGGATTTGTGGGCTGCGCCCAGAAAGGGCCGTACAAAAACCTGCTGAACCAGCTGCTTGCCACTTTGGGCCAGCCGCTTCCCCAGAACACCGCACCTGCGCCCGGGGCGTCCGCCAACGGCAGTTTCGACCAAAACGGAGCATCCCCCGTTCCAAATCCCACGCCAGCCATGGTTCCCGTGCAGACCACGGACAACCACACGGCCGCTACCCTCTCTCTCGTGTTCGGCATTCTCTCCATCGTGTGCTGCTGGAGTTATCTCCTCTGCATCCTGTTCGCCGTGTTAGGCTTCTCACAGTCGCGCATGGGACAGGGTTCCAGCAAAGCCGGTATGGCGAAAGCAGGCAAAATCTGCAGCATCGTGGGCGTATCCCTGATGGCCGCATACTATGTCATCTACATAGGACTCTCCGTGTTTCTTGCCATCTTGTCCTAATGCGGGGCGGACAGTCACCGGATAATGTAACCGTTCTCATCAAATTGCAGGCCAAAGTCCCCGCTGTATTCGTTTATGCGGCCGATGATGCGTTTCGCCTCATCTCCCTCGGCGGGCGTTGGCCTGTAATCGTTTCTGGAAGGGTCGGATGTGACGGAACACGGTATGATTTGAAATTCCGTCTCCTCCTGCTTCTGCCCATCCACAAACATAAAGGTCTGCCGGGCGATCATGGTATCCTTATCCGTGGGATTCCGGTTGGCTCCAAAGCAGAAATTGGCCAGACTGTAGATGATATATTTTCCTTGATATTCTTCCACGCCTTGAAGCACATGGGGGTGATGCCCGATCACCAGATCCGCCCCCCAGTCGATACATTCCCGCCCGAACTGCTGCTGGAACTCCGTGGGATAGTATTCCCGCTCGATGCCCCAGTGGCAGCAGGCCAGAATCAGATCCGCCTCCTCCTCCCGAAGTTTGGCGATTCCCTCCTGCATCTGTTTCTCCACGCCCTGTCCCCATGCGATCTCATTCACGGACACGAATCCGATCCGGATTCCCTTCGTCTCATACATTCCCACGTTGCTGTCATATGCATATACAATCCCCGTAGGTTCCAATGCGGCCAGCGTGTCCTTGGTTCCGTTCTCCCCGAAGTCCAGTCTGTGGTTGTTGGCCATGCTCACGGCCTCTACACTGCCGCAGGCCAGAATGTCCGCATACTCCGGATCCCCCTTGATATTATAAGTTCTGCCGGGATTGAGTTCCTCGGAGAACGTCAGCACACCCTCCAAATTCACAATCGTCAAATCATCCTGAGAGAAAATATCATATACATTTTCCAGAAAATAGCTCGGATCTTCCACCGTATCATACATCTGCCGGAAGGACCAGCTGTAATCCTGTCCCACATAATTGCCCATGGTCATGTCCCCCGCTGCACTGACGGTGATCGTGACCACGTTTTCCTTGTTGACATCTGTGTCAGTGACATTTGTGTCTTTTTCTTCCTCGGACAGCCGGCTGCTTTCGCTTTCCGAGGACACGGGAATGCGCTCCGGCTGTATAGTCTGAATGGAGGGATCGGTTTCCTTCCCGTTCAGATAACCGCATCCCGCACAGACCGCCAGCACACAAAATGCCGCCGCCACATGGCGGATCATTCTGTGTCTGTTTGGCTCACCCGCTTTGATTTGGCGGTTTGATCTCATTTGACGATCCGATTCGGCATACTTGGGATCGACGGTTATCATTTCGTTTCCTCGGCTCATCACAGTCCCCCCGTAAATTCCGAATGTGATTCTTCCTCCTGCGGCTCGAACAACAATTTGTGCAGATACTCCCTGTTGGCCTCAAAATCCACGTCCAGCACGGCCATCCCCCGTATCGTCGCATTCTGGTAGGTTCCCTGCAGGGGAATGCTTCCCTGCTCGATCTCATACGTCAAAATCTGCGGCGCCACCAGACTTAAGCGGTAACATTCCCACTGCGTCAGATTGGTGGTCAAATTGGGCATCAGCCCGTCCACCAGCTCTCCCGGATGCAGAAGTAATGTTTTCGGCAGTTTGTGTACCACCTCCGCCAACACTTTTCTCTGGCGTTCCGTCCTGCCAAAATCCGTGCCGATATAACGGTTTCTCGCATAAGCAAGCGCCTGCGGGCCGTTTAGATGCACCATGCCCTCCGCCGAAGGATCCATATAATCCGTACCGAATTCCTTGTCCGTGAGCAGATTGTATTCGTTCAAATAAGCGTTCACCCATTCGATCTCCGCAGAGGAAAGCTCCAGATCCACGCCTCCCGCCGCGTCCACCAGATTGGCAAAAGCCTCAAAATTTACCGACATATAGCGATTTACCGTGATACCCAGATTCTTCTCCACCGTCTCCATGAGAAGCTCCGCCCCGCCAAAGGAATAGGCCGCGTTCAGCCGATTGCCGTCATGCCCCGGGATCTCCACATACATATCCCGCAGCAGGGAAGTCATATAAATCTTCTTCGTCCTCGTGCTGACAGACAAAAGAATCATGGCGTCCGATCTGCCGTCCTCCCCGTTTTGTCTGGAATCGTTCCCGATCAAAAGAATGTTGATCACGCCGTCCTCTTTCATGGGAGCGGAAGCTACGCTCTCGATCTCATGATAATTCAATTTGCTGTAAACCTGCCCGACCGCCCAATAAAGTCCTGCTGCCAAAAGTGCGATCACAAGCGCGACGGTAAGCAGAAGGCGCTTGAAACTGAATTTTTTCTTCTTATTTTTCTTCTTGTTTTGGTTTTGAGAATGCTTCGTGTGCTTGCCGCTATGGGGCGCTTTCTGTGCTGTGGATGTCCCTTTCCGTCGGTTCCTGCTGCCCGAGTTGCTCCGACTGCTCAAGTTGTTCCGGCTGCTCAGGTTGCTCCGGCCACCCGGGTTGCCTCGGCTGCCCGGGTTGCATCGGCCACCCGTCCTCCGCGGATGCCCCATGGCGTCCCAATCTGTCTCATACTCTCTGTTTCGTCTGTCCGTGCCGATAAGATCAATCTCCTTCTGTGTCTGTTGACATGTCTTCTGCCGCGTCTCCTGCTGTTGCTGCCGGAGAAAGTCCTCCAGCCCGCGCTGAATCCGCTCCATATCATTCATGGACGCCGTCTCCTTTCCCGTCAATCCCCGCAGTCCAAGACATCGAACGGCTGTCCTTTGGCCCAGGGACTTCCCACATCACAACGTCCGTGATGATATGCTCTGGAGAGAATTTCTCCCTCTCCTTCCTCCACCTGCAATTTCATCCTGCTCCCGCCGGACTGCGTATAATCGTCCAAAAGCCGGATGATATCCTCCACAGCAGCGTCCTTTGCCTGTCCGCTTTCGGGCAGCGACTCTTCCTCCGCCTCCCGGTGATTACCGCTATATAAATCCGAATCCTGCATGTTTCTTTCCCCCTGTCTCTCATGCGATTCCTCTTAATGACTTCCGGTATTTCAACATTTTTTATACATCTTTCCCTTTGTACTGCCGGTTGCTTCTATTTTTCCCTGCTGAATTAAATCCCTCAATAATTCTTTAATACGAGACTCTTTAACAAAAACGACTTTTTCAAAGTCTGACACTCTATACCATACGTCATATTGCATACTGTTTAAAATCAATTCCTGTTTTTCTAAAGTTTTTTTCGTCACTTTTTTTTCGCCGCTTTTTTTCGCCGCTTTTTTTCGTCATCTTTTTTCGCCGTTTTCCCCTGCTTCATCTTTAAGACTAAAGTAACCTGATTTAAAATCGTATCCTCAATTAGCTCCGGCTTCTCCCATCCTTGCTTCTCCCAGACGCTCAATATTGTTGGAAACCCTGAACCAACATTATCTCCGTATCCCGCCATGCGGAGCATTGACTGCATTCTCGGATTCCTCGCCTTTGAATTTCCGCCCTGAAAGATCTGTTCTCTTGGAATTTTTAATACGCCGGGATTTGTGATCTCAAATCCTTCTGCCGTCTTAACTACTTTCAGGGTTCCCTCGATCATATAATCTGCGTGAATGATCATATTTACACAAGCTTCCCTGACCGCTCTATGCAACGGGGTATCGTCCTCCCTGATATACCCTTTCAATTTAAAGGGTTTAGGCAGTTCCGCTGTAAGCTTTGGAAGCACTTTCCCAAGGAAATTAAATGCATTGTCATAAAAATATTGTCAAACACATCACGTACAGCCAATCCGCTTCCAAACATCATAAGCCCCGCCAGCGTCAATCCCTCAATACCTTTATCTCTGTCTTTTCTATATCCGCCAAGCATTTCCAGAAAATGTTTATCGTCATAAGTATTCCAAATATGTTCCCCGTTTTCATTTTGAAACCTCATGCGGTATGCACGCAGCGTATCCGCATCTACATCATCCATCGTATAATGTTCTATTACCATGTCATCCACACCCTCTGCATTTTGATCGCGAAACATTGCCCGGATCTCTGCGTTGGTACAATGATAATCACCCTCATGATTTCTCTTAAATGTCCCTGTAAAAGGATTACTCCCAACATATACCGGTCGCGTCTGAAAATTCGCGCGCGGAACTCGAATTACGATAAGGCTGATGGTATCTTCCACGACCTGAAATACATCATCATTCTTCAAAAGATTAATATTTACCTTGTCAGAATGAATCGTGTTCCAAAAATCTTCCAGTTGTTTAGAAGGATTTTCGATTCCCTGAATGATAAAACGTTCTTCCGGCTTGGTTTTCTTCTTGTTTTCATCTACACCGAGAATAATGTAACCGCCTTTGGTATTTGCAAAAGCAGAATAAGATTCATAGATAGATCTCGGCACGCTGCTTTCCGCTTTTTTGCACTCTACATCTACCTTTTCGCCCTTATATATAATTTGTTTTAATTCCTGCATATTCATAAAATATCACCTGCCTAAACTCCCTGCCCTATTATCACCAATTAACTGAAGTAAGTATAACAAAGGAAAGAATACCTGCCAAGAAAAAAATAAATGAAAAATGAAGCACAGTCGCTAGGGTAAAGTTTTTGTAGGAAAATGAAATAGATAAGAGAAGAAAGCACCT
>JAMPGV010000025.1 GCA_023663735.1 Muribaculum sp.
ATTTTAAACTTTCTTATGATTTTAAACTTTCTTATGATTTTAAACTTTCTTATGAAGTTATTAAAGTTTCTTAGAGGATTTTTAGAGCGAAATGTGGTATGCTGTTTCTGCATGAAAAAAGCTGCCGCAGGAGGACGTTATGAAAATATTATTGGTGGAAGACGATCTGAACCTAAACCGGAATCTGACCTTTTTCTTGGAGAAGGAGGGCTATCAGGTGGACTCCTGCACAAACGGGGAAGACGCCCTGTACTACGTCCGGGAGGGCAGTCCCGACCTGATTCTGCTGGATCGGATGCTGCCGATTTTGGACGGCATGAGTTTCTTAAGGGAAATCCGCGGGGAACAGAACCGCACCCCCGTCTTGATGCTGACTGCGCTGGGAACACTTGCGGACAGAATAGACGGTCTCGACGGCGGCGCGGACGATTATCTGGTGAAACCGTTCGCCATGGAAGAACTGCTGGCGCGCATCCGGAGCCTCTGCCGCAGGAGCGGCCTGATTCCCGTGGATACCGTCGTGGGGACGGAGGGGCCTTTATCCCTGCACTACGGGGATCTGTGGCTCGATTCCCGCCTGCATGAGTTGAAAGGACCGTCCGGCACGGCTACGCTCTCCAACAGGGAATGCGCCCTGCTTCAATATTTCCTGCAAAACGGCGGACAGGCGCTCAGCCGAGGCCAGCTCCTGCTCAAAGTCTGGGGACCCGACAGTGAGGTGGAGAACGGCAATCTGGACAACTATATTTTCTTCCTGCGCAGACGCCTGAAAGCCCTGCATTCCTGTCTGCACATCACCACGCTGCGGGGCGTCGGATACCGGCTGGACGGAGGTGACGCCCATGCTGTTTAGACGTCTGCACCTACAGCTCACCGCCCTGTGCGCGCTGATTACCATAACCATCCTGACGATTTTCACATTCCTGTATCTCTCCGTGTCGGAACACACGCTCCGGAACAATCTTGCGTTTTCCTTCGCCCACGATTTCGACACGCTTGTAAACAGTCTGGAACAGCAGCCCACGCTCACTTACTCGTTTCTCCTGCGCATGGAACAGACCAATGACTACATGATCTTCCTGTGGGACAACGGCAATCCTCTGGCCTTCAACCGCATCGATTCCCATGCCCCCTATGCGGCTCTGGCGCAGAATCTTTACGCGGACTATCTTGCGGACGCGGCTTCCCCGGAAAGCGCATCTTCCTCCGTTCTGCTCTCGCTGGACGCCAACTGGAATGCAGGGATCGGTTATCTCTACACCGGGCAGATGAACGCGGTGGAGAAAAACCTCGCCCGGCAGAAGAAGTCTGGACTGGTACTTCTGCTGCTCTCGCCCAACACCGCCTTCCGCACACGCATCCTACAGCAGCGCATCCTCTTTTTCCTGCTCTCGCTGGCGGGCGGTCTCTTTCTCACGCTGGCCGCCTGGCTCTTCACCGGCAGAATGCTCCGTCCCCTGCAGGAGAATCAGGAACGGCAGCTCGCCTTTATCTCCGGCGCATCCCACGAACTGCGCACGCCGCTCGCCGTGATCCTCTCCTCCGTGGAGGCGCGGCCGCCCCATTTTGAGGAGACGGTCAAATCCGAGGCGCTGCGCATGGGACGGCTGGTGGAAGATCTTCTGACCATCAGCCGGCTGGACAGTCTGCGTCTGACAAAGCGCGGAAACGCTGCGAGAAATGCGCTGACAGAATTAAAACGACCGGAATCAGCATTGCCGGAATCGGAATTGCTGGAACCGGACACCTTCCTCACGACCTTCTACGAACAGACGGAGACCTATGCAACGTCCTGCGGCCGCAAACTGCGTCTGGAACTCCCCGACGAAACCGTTCCCCGGATCCGCGCCGACAGGGACAGACTCTGGCAGCTCTTTGAGATTCTGCTGCAAAACGCTTTGAACTATACCGAACCGGACGGCGTCATCACCCTCTCCCTGCGGACGGATTCCCGTTCCGGAACCGTCTGCCTGCGGATTGCGGACAACGGAACCGGCATTCCCGACGCGGAAAAAGACAAAATTTTTGAGCGCTTCTACCGGGTAGACAGCGCTCATCATTCCAAGAATCATTTCGGTCTGGGACTCTCCATCGCGCGGGAGATCATGCACCTGCACCGCGGACAGATTCATGTGACAGACACGCCCGGAGGCGGAGCCACCTTCACATGCATCTTCCCTGCCTGCCGCTAACCGCGCACCTGACCGCTTCCCTCCACAGTGTATTTGTAGGAAGTGAGCGCTTTGAGTCCCATGGGTCCTCTTGCATGGAGCTTCTGGGTGCTGATGCCGATCTCCGCGCCGAAACCGAACTCAAATCCGTCCGTAAACCGCGTGGAAGCGTTGACATACACACAGGCGGCGTCCACTTCGTTCAAGAAGCGCGCGGCGGCCTCTCTGTCCTTTGTGACAATACATTCGGAATGTTTGGTGCCATAGCGGTTGATATGGGCAACCGCCTCCTCCAGACTGTCCACCGTCTTCACGGAGAGGATGTAATCCAGATACTCCGTTCCATAGTCCTCCTCCGTGGCGGGAACGCAGTCCGGAATGACGCCGCAGACCGTCTCATCCCCCCGGATCTCCACCTTATATTCCCGGAGTGCCTCCGCCAGAATGGGCAGAAACGCATCCTTGACCTCCCGGTGAACCACAAGGCTCTCGCAGGCGTTGCACACGCCGATGCGCTGGGTCTTTGCGTTGACGATAATCTTGGCCGCCATGTCCAAATCCGCCTCTTGATCCACATACACATGACAGTTGCCCGTTCCGGTCTCAATGACGGGAATGGTACTGTTCTCCACCACGCTGCGGATCAATCCCGCGCCCCCTCTGGGAATCAGCACGTCCACATAGCGGTTCAATTTCATAAATTCCGCCGCAACACTCCGATCGGTGTCCTCAATCAGCTGTACCGCGTCCTCCGGGAGGCCGTATGTACGCAGTGCCTCTCGGAGTACCGCGGTGACGGCAATATTCGAGTGGATCGCATCGCTTCCGCCCTTTAAGATCACGGCATTTCCCGCCTTAAAGCACAGCCCGAAAGCGTCCGCCGTCACATTGGGACGGGATTCATAGATGATGCCGATCACGCCTAACGGCACCCGGCGCTTCTCAATGTGCAGTCCGTTCGGCCTGTCAAACCGCTCCAAAACTTCCCCAATACAGCCGGGAAGCGCCGCAATCTGCATAAGCCCTTCCGCCATGGCGTCGATGCGCTCATCGTCAAGCCGCAGCCTGTCCAAAAGCCCCTGCCGCATACCGCCCGCCTCTCCCGCCGCCAGATCCTGCGCATTGGCCGCAAGAATCTCTTCCCGACGCGCTTTCAACAGTGCTGCCGCCTTCTCCAGCACAAGGTTTTTCCGATCCTCCGCAATTTTCTGCAGTTCGTATTTTGCAGCCTGTGCGCGCTGCCCCATTTGAATCAAATCTGTCATATCTGCCTCCCTCTAAAACTTATTCCTCTGCACTATCCTGTAAGTTGTTCCCTATTTCTCTGTTTGATCGGCTTACTCTGGCCATATACTTCTCCTGTCATCTATACTCCAATCATACTCTGTTTCTGGATATCCTGTTTCCGAATATCCTGCACCGGAACTCAATAATATGTAGTCGTCAAACGAGCTGAGCGCATCTGGCAAACACGCAACATCCTTCTAAGAATATGCCGGAATCTCGAGATCTTGACTTGCTGATACGGTTCTTCCCGCAGCCAAAATCACACGCAGATTACTTGGTACGGCCGGATATCTTCCTCTCCGTGGGGGATCTCCTCCAGCAGCTGACAGGCAAATCCCACGCCGACCGTGCGTAGCTGCAGCCTTGGCTTATCCGCCAGAAACCGGTCGTAAAATCCCTTGCCGTATCCCATGCGGTTGCGCTCTCTGTCAAAAGCCGTCCCCGGCATCAGCATCAAAGTACCCGCCGCCTGCGCCTCGTCGTATACATACCGCTGCGCATCCGCCGACGGTTCCCGGATTCCCTTGTATCCGGGACATAGTTCTTCCAACGTTCCCACTCTGTAAAAATGCATCTCCTCCCCTTCCACCCGGGGAAGGTAGAGCGCCTTTCCCTGACGAAGAGTCTCCCGCAGGATCTCATCTGCGTCAATCTCGCTTCCGTATGCTGCAAATCCCAGCACCGTATGGGAGAGATAGTACCATTGATGCCCCAGCATCCGCTCCGCCAGCAGCAGCGCCGCCCGCTCGCGCTCTTTCGTCGTCAACGCCTCCCTGCGCTGCAGGATCTGCGCCCGCAGGATGCGCTTTTTCGATCTTAGATTATTTTCGCTTAGGCCATTTTCCTTCAGACTATTTTCTTTCAGGCTATTTTCTTTTAGGCTATTTTCCTTCAGGCTATTTCCCGCCGCCATATTTTTCTCCCAGATTCTCAATGGTGCCGTCTTCCCGCTGAATACTGATATTATCCAGCTGGGCTTTCAAGTTACCGCGCACACTGGCCACATATTCCTTGCGGAGCTGATCCTGCAATGCTTTTTCCTCCTCCGTCAACCCCTCTGTCTGAGATTTGTGGTAGAGTTCGTTGATTCGTTTGATACGTTCGTCCATGTTCATTTTGATCCCCCTCCGTGAAACATACTAATAGACGCGGGAAACGCTTTCGTCAGCGTTTCCCTAGAAATTATGCAGATGCTCCACGAAATTCGGCAGGTCAAAGCCCTCGTCCCGGTGCGCCGCAAACAAAGTGCCTCTCTCCTCCCCCGCAAGGATCTCATGGATCACTCCGATATCCCTGCTGTTGGCGATCACCATGTCCACCTCGGACTTGGTCGCGATCCACGCCGCCGTCAGCTTGGTGTTCATGCCGCCCGTCCCCACGTCGCTGCCCGTGCTGCCCTTGCCCATCCGCATGAGTTCCTCCGTGAGTTCGTCCACCTGTCCGATGAACTCCGCCTCCGGATTCGTTCTGGGATCGTCCGTATACAGACCGTCGATGTCGGACAGAAGGATCAGCAGATCCGCATCAATCAGCGCCGCCACAATGGCCGAGAGCGTGTCGTTGTCCCCGATCTCGATCTCGTAGGTGGCGACGGTGTCGTTCTCATTCACAATGGGAATCACCCCCATCCGCAGAAGTTCCCGGAACGTGTTGTGCGCATTGTAACGGTTTAAGCTGTCCACAACGGTATTCTTCGTCATCAGAATCTGGGCCGCCACTTGATTGTACTCTGCAAAAAGCTTCTGATAGACCGTCATCAGTCTGGCTTGTCCCACAGCGGAACAAGCCTGTTTCACCGCAAGCGCCTCCGCGTCCGTAGCCGCCTCCTGACGCGTGAGACTTACCGCCTTTTTCCCTGCGGCAATGGCTCCGGAAGTCACCAGCACCACTTCCTTCCCCTGATTGCGCAGATCGCACAACTCCCGCACCAGTTTTTCCATCCTGATATAGTCCATGTCCCCCGTCTCCCGATGCTGCAAAGAAGAGGAACCGATCTTTACCACAATTCGTTTTTTATCCTTAATTGCCTCACGCAGCCGATTCATTCCACTCTTTCTCCTTGTGTTATTGGTATGCTTCATCCTCCGAAAGCGATTCCGCGATCTCCGGCGAAGGCGCGCCGCTCCTGCTTCTCCACACAAAACCCAGCACACCGCCGATCAGAATGAAAATCGATATAAACTGCGAGGTGGACAGCACGCCGATCTCGCCCCTGTAATCATCCCGCAGAAATTCCACGCCGAATCTGCCCACACTGTACAAAATCAAATACAGGAATCCCACGCTTCCCTGCTTTAACGTTTTTCCCCTGCGGTTCCTTGCGGCATACCAAAACAGGATCCCCGCGATGGCGAACATCCCCGCCGCCGAGAGCAGCTGAGTGGGAATCAGCTTCACGTCGTTCGGCGCAAACTGCGAGTTGTGGAACGCAATGCCGAATACGGATTCGGTTCTTTGCCCATAACAGCAGCCCGCCAGAAAACATCCCAATCGTCCGAAGCCCTGCGCCACGGCCACCGAGGGCAGCACAATGTCAAAATAATCCCAAAAGACCAGTTTCCGGATGCGGCACCAGCCATATCCCGCCAGCACGCCCGCAATGATCCCTCCGTAGACCACAAACCCGTTGGAGCTTAAGATGCTCCAAGGATTTTGCAGAAAATCCCGCCATTCTATGATACAGAACAAGAGCTTGGCTCCCAGAAATCCCAACACTGCACAGCACAAAGTCAGATTATAGATCTCGTCCGAATTCATCCCGCGCCGTCTGGCTCTGCTCTCTCCGATAAACAGCGCCGCCAGCACACCGATGGCGATCATCAGGCCATATCCGTGTATCGTAAACGGCCCTATGGTCAAAATGTCATTATACATGCTCGATTCTCCCGTTTTTTATTTTGCCGGCATAGGATTTCCTTGTTCCGGCAAAGGATCCGCCTCCGCCATAGGCGGCGCACATACGGCGGCAATCCGCTCCGCCACCCGCAGTCCGTCCATGGCCGCCGAGGTGATGCCTCCCGCGTATCCTGCACCTTCGCCGCAGGGGTAAAGCCCACGCACCTCAGACTGCAGCGTCTCGTCCCTGCGGATCCTAATGGGCGAGGAGGTGCGGCTCTCCACGCCGGAGAGGATGGCATCCGCCCGGTCAAATCCCTGAATCTGCCGTCCGAACGCCTTCATTCCCTGCACCAGCGCCTGATTGCAGGCTTTCGGCAGAATCCTGCTCACATCCGCCCACGCACTCAGCCCTTTGTGTTCGGGCGCAATCCCGCAGCTTGCATTATTATCCCCCAAAAACATACCCGTGTCAACCTCTATCGCCATTCCCAGCGCTTCCTGCGGCACGTCTTGCTCCACACAGGCCTGAAAGACCCCGTAGCGCTGCATGGGGATTCTGCCCCCCGCCAATGCGAACGCCCGCTCCTCCAATTTCCTCTGGAATGCCACGCCCGCCAGCGGATGATCCGAACCGTAATCTTCCGGCGACACCGACACAATCACGGCGGAATTGGCATTTCTGCCGCTTCGACCGCTGTAGCTCATACCGTTTACCGCAAGCCGCCCCTCCTCCGAGGAAGCGTTGACCACATATCCCCCGGGACACATACAGAACGAATAAACGCCCCTGCCGTTGTCCGCCTGCGCCGTCACTTTGTAGGCGGCCGCTCCCAGCGCCCCCGCATCAGCCGTCCCGTACTGGCTCCGGTCGATCAGCTCCTGCGGATGCTCCACCCGAAGCCCCACCGCAAACGCTTTGGCCTCCATGGGAATCCGTTTCTCATACAGCATGGAAAACGTATCCCGCGCACTATGTCCCACCGCCAGCACCAGCCGCTCACAGGGCAGATACTCCTCTCCGTTCACATAGACGCCGCGGACTCTGCCGTCCGAGATCTCCAGATCCGTCACCAAGCTCCCAAAGCGCACCTGCCCGCCATGCGCCAGAATCTGTTCCCGCATCCTCCGCACCACCCGGCACAGCGCATCCGTCCCGATATGCGGCTTCGCCTCATAGAGAATCTCCTCCCCCGCGCCGCAGTCCACAAACGCCTGTAGCACCGCTCTGTTCCGGCCTTCCCTGTCTTTTACCAAGGTGTTCAGTTTGCCGTCGGAAAAGGTTCCCGCGCCGCCCTCCCCAAACTGCACGTTCGACGACAGATCCAGCTGCCCCGTCCGCCAGAACCGCTCCACGTCCGCCTGCCTCTCCTCCACGCATTTCCCACGCTCCAGAAGGAGAACCGGATACCCGTGCAGCGCCAGAAAATAAGCGCAGAAAAGCCCCGCGGGTCCTGCACCCACAATCGTCACCGGGGCGTTTAACCGCTTTGCACCGCCCTCGGGAAAGACATACGTTTGGGGATCCGCCTTCGCAATCTGCGGACCGCCCCTCCCGTTTCCATCTCTTCCGCCTCGGTCATACCGCTTGAGTATCCTCGTCTCACAAGCCTTTTGGATCATTTCGATCTCTATCGTATAGACCAGAAAAATCTCCGGTTTCTTTCGGGCGTCCACAGACTCCCTGCAGATCGTCAGTTTCCCGATCTCCTCCGGCCGGACGCCCAGAAGCTTCGCTGCCTGCGGCAGTAAAAGCTCCCGCAGTCCCTCCGCACCCCTCTTTCGGGCGGCACAGGCCTGTTCCCATTTCAGTTTCATCTGACTGATACGAATCATAGGTCATCCCTTTTCACTTCCGCGCATTTGCCGCGCCGCTCCCCGCCAGATAGCCGCTGCACCACGCCCAATGGAGATTATATCCGCCGCATCTTCCGTCCACGTCCAGAATCTCCCCCGCAAAATAAAGCCCCGGCGTCCGCAGAGACTGCAGATCGGTTCCCACCTGCGCCGTGTCCACACCCCCGGCACACACCTGCGCGCTGTCGAAGGAGTTGCTCCCCGTCACGTGGAGCCGCCAGTCCCTGCACAGGGCGTAAACCCGGTCGATCTTGGCCGGATCCGCCTCCTCCACAGGCGTCTCCCGCTTAAGCCCCGCCATCTTGATAAACAAAAGCATCAGTTTCTTGTTCAGGATGCCGGTAAAAAACTCCTCCACCGTCCTATCCGCAAGCAGCATCCTGCGCCCCGTGCGCAAAGCCGCAAACTCTGCCCCGCTGCAGCCGGGCAGCAGATCGACGGAGACCTCTGCCTCCGCGCCGTCTCCCTGATTCTGCAGCCACACATTCACCTGCCTGCTCAACTGGAAGACCGGAATCCCGGAGATCCCGTAATCGGTGAGCTGCAGTTCCCCCTGCTCCGTGAATTCCTCCGCCGAGGTTCTCTCCGGCGGCAAGCCTGCGCCTGCGCTTTGCGCCTGTTCTTTCTCCTTTGTCAGAATGCGAACCGCCGCCTCCGCGCGCACCCCGGCCACCTCTTTCAGATACTTCTCCCGGCAGCGAAGCTGTACCAAAGCGGGTACCACCGGCACAACCGCATGTCCCAGCTGCCGTGCCAGCTCGTAACCGCTGCCGTCGGATCCGGTCTTGGGCGCCGCCTTGCCGCCACAGGCCAGTATCACGGATTGAAACAGGAAGACCCGATCCCCGGAACGCACTTGAAAACGCCCGTCCGGCTCCATATGTACCTCCTCCACCCTGCATCGGGTCAACACCTTCACGCCGCAGGCCCGCAGTTCCGCCCGCAGCACGTCCAGCACGGCGGACGCCTGTTCGCAGACGGGATAAAGCCCGCCGTTTTTTTCTTTGACCAGAAGTCCCAGCTTTCCGAAAAACCGCAGAGTCTCCTCCGTGTCAAACCGACTCAGGCAGGCTTTGATCCACTCCTGCTCAGCTCCGTAATACTCTCGCTCGGAAAGCTGCAGATTTCCCAGATTGCATTTGCCGTTTCCCGTGGACAGGATCTTCCTGCCCACCCGGTCGCCGCCCTCTATGAGCGTCACATCCGCTCCGGCCCACGCCGCGGCTATAGCCGCAGTCATCCCGGAAGCGCCGCCCCCGATGATCCCGATTTCGCCTTGTATCATGGTGTTCCTCCTCCCGGCAAGCCCTGCCGGATCTCCTGACCGGACGCTCCTATAGAGTCCTTTGGCGCATCCTAGCTGGAATAACTCTCCAGAAAATTATAGAGATTGCCCTCGTCCTCCACATAGAGCATTTCGATAATCTCAAGCTGCAGTTCCTCCGGCAGGGACTCTAACAGAATGCCCGTATTGATATAGACCGTCTCCTGATCCTCCAGATATACCACCACTTCATGGTTCTGCACGGCCAGATAAAACCCTTCCCCCGGCTGCACATACCGATAGTTCATCCTGACCACCACGCGCTCCCTTGAGAAAGACAGAACCTCCAGACTCACAAAACCCCGCTCCATCTCCGAGAGGGGCGGGTAATTCTCATAATTTTCCATGGCGGCCACAAACTGTTCCCGGTCAAGCCCCACATACTGATGCGGCAGTTTCCATGTGGTCTCCACTTCCGTCTCCCGAAGCACATCCGTCTCCAACAGCACATACTCCGTGTCCACGGACAATGTTTCCCTCTGTAGACTGACTTCCCGGATCTCCTCCGCATCTTCCTCCAAAAGCCCCGCGCCCCAAGCCGCCCCATCCGGGTACGCGGCGTCCGGCTGCCGCAAGGCGCTCCCTTCCAGATGTTCTCCCGAATCCTTTTGGGCGGAATAATTCGCACCCGGATAGCTTTCGCTCGGGCTGATTGTACCCGTATCTCCCACTCCCGGATAAAAGAAACGGGTCGCCTGCACGCCGCCCCAGAATCCCGCAAGCAGCATGACGGACGGATATACCAAGAACAAACCGATACGTTTTAACACTTTCATCACTATACTTTATTCCCATCTGACCGGCTATCTGATTCTAAGCCTTTTCCTGAAATAAAGTATCCGCCTTTTTTCTGTAATTTATACCGGGCGGTCATCATTTTAGCTCGATTTCAGCTCGTATGCCGGCTCACATCGGCAACGCATCCCTTAAAGTCCCGGCGCTCCGTCAGTAAATTTTCAGCATCTGTCCCACTTTCCGGATCAGTCCGCCGCCGGGGGTATAATTCAGTTCCTGTTCCCGGAATTGGTTCAGGAACAGCAGCGGACACCAGTAGAGAACGCCTCCCACGATCAGACACACCAAGACAGCCGTCAAATTCCCCAAATGCGGCGTGACCGCCCTGCCGATAAAATATACCACGATCCCCACCACGCAGGCGCCCGCCGCCGGAATGGCCACCGCCTGAATCCAGTCTACGCCGAACCGCATCTGGTAAAAGAGCAGCGCCCCCGTGGCCGCCGCAAAGGCCGCGCTTGCGAACACCCCGGCGTTCACCAAGGCCATGATTCCCATTTTCCCGCCGTTTAGGAAAGCTTCCAGCGCGATGAGAAACACAAAACCCTGCAGCGCAAGCGCACCCATCACCTGATACTTTCCCCCCAGCAGAGCCAATATCTCCGAAAAATAAAATCCGGCCATCGTAAAGAGAATGACAAACGAACCAAACCGCAGCATATTCGCCGCCGGAGCCGCCGCTTCGCCCAAAATCCCCGCAAACTGCGGCGCAAGCACGGCCACGAACACGGCGCAGAAACAGCCGTAAAGCATTCCCATATGCAGCCCGCCCGAGAAATATCCCCGCGCATACCGCGGTTCCTCCCTGCGCACACAGCCCGCCGTCTTATAACAGTTCCCCAGCAGCATGGCGCAGCCGGGCAGTATCAAAAAACCCGTCAGAACCATATACTGTCCGTAAAAAACACCGTAGACATCCATCCCTGCAAGATCCGCCACACTCCGCCTAAAAAGGTAAAGCCCCAGCCAGACGGGAAGCCGCTGCAGCAGCGAAATCCCCATCACCGGAAACAGGCTGCCGTACAAGATCCGTATCTGGCTGCCGAGAGTATCCGTGGTCCTCATGCCGTCCGTACCGCTCTTTTTCTCTTTCCGGCGGCTTCCCCGGTATACCAGTATCAGGAACAAAAGCACTAACAGCTCGGAGGCCAGAACCGCCCACGCGGCTCCCAGTCCCCCATACATGGCGGCAAAATTCTCCTCCCTGAGAAGCGCGCTGACCTTGCCTCCCTGCCGTCCTTCCAGCTCCACAAAAATCACCGTAAAAATCAAAATACAGATCTGGCGCATCACCCCGGCAATCACGGTGGGAAGCTCCGTCCCCTCCCCCTGAAAATAGCCCAAAAGGACGGCCGACAGGGTTCTCAAGAATATCACCGGCGCAAGCCGCCTGATGATGGCGGCGCTGTAAGCGATCCCAAACAGCCCCTCGCCGACTGCCTCGGCGCAGACAAACAAAACCACGCTACCGGCCAATCCGAGGATCCCTTCCAGTATCATGGCATTTCTGCGCAGCTTGGACGCGTTCCGGTACTGCCCCTTGGCGCTCCTCCCCCGCAGAAGCTTTCCCAGCGTATCGGCCAGCCGGCTTCCGGTGAGCGTCCAGACGAACAAAAACGTCTCCCCGGCCACGGCGATATAAGTGATTCCGTTGTCTCCCAGAAGTTTCCCCAGCACAAACAGGGTAATGATTCCAATCATCTCGGAGACAATGGCAATCTGCCTTTTCTTGATCTCTATCTGATTCATTCGTATACCTCACATCATTCTCTTCTGTTCTACTCCCTCGGAATGCCAAGCCTCGCCAAAACAGCCTCCTGTCTGGCTTCCATGTCTGCCGCCCCGCTCTCTTCCATGTGGTCGTATCCGCACAAATGCAGCATACTGTGCGCCACCAGAAACGCAAATTCCCGCTTCCTGCCGTGTCCGTAACAAGCCGCCTGTTCCTTTATCCGGTCTGCGGAGAGAATGATATCCCCCAGCACCAGCTCACCCGTGTCGGGATCGTAATAATCCGCCTCCCGCTCCTTCGGAATGTCAAAGTTCCCCGGCCGCTCAAAATCCAGATTGGGAAACGACAATACGTCCGTCTCCCTGTCTATGTCCCGATACTGCCGATTAAATTCCCGAATGCCCGCATTGTCCGTCACCAGCACGTTGACGCAGACATCGCAGGGACACCCCTCCGACTCCAGCACGGCCTTGGCCACCTGCTCTGCCAAAGCCTCCGCCTCAAAATCAAAATCGGCCTCGATTCCCTCATCGAACTCAACGCAGAAAGTCATAATAGAGTTTTTCCTCCTTAAAGATCTTATGCATGGCGTGATATTCCCGCAGGGAGATATCGCATTGCCGGAAGGTTCCCGCCTCCTCATAGCGCTCGAAAATGCCGTCGATCACCTTGTCGTAATCCACCTCCTGCTCCCGGTTTTCCTCCAAAAGCTGCAAGATCTCGCCAAGCACCGCCTCGGAGGCCAGAAGCACCGCCGTCTCCTTATGCCGCGGGAACTTCTTCCCGTGGAGATACTCCTCCAAAACCTCCACGGCTTCCGGCGGGAAAGAATGCGTCTCCATCAGCTCCGGCAGTTCCTCCCCCATAATATGATAGTAGCCCACACACTTGAGAAGCTCCTGATTCATGCCCAGACGCGTCCCGATTCTCTCGCAGAAATACGCCGTGTGGACGCATCGCATGTAAGCGCTCCGATCCCGCTGTTTCAAATCGGACAGCATATCATTTTCCGTATCGTTCAAATCCAGATAATTCTCCCGATAGCGGTATACGATTTTCTTGGAGAAAAATTGAAGGAATCCGAAAAGCAGAATCCCCGAGACAATGAGATTGGCCGCGGGCAGCAGAAAATACTCAAGTTCCGGCCGCGCGTTCCGCACAAGCACCGTCCCCGCCGTCTCACAGACAAAGAGACAACTCAAGGACAGCAAAACCGGTCCCCCCGCTCGGAAACCGTTCTCCAGTTTCCGGAACAGCCAGACTCCGAAAAAACCGCTGATCAAATACATCAGGAACACTTCCGCGCCGCAGTCCGTGAGACATACGGGGATCGTCAGAAGCACCGCTCCCGCCAACACCCCCAGACTCCGGTTCCCGAACAGCCCCAGCAGCACGAACACAGGCAGAAAAGGCCATGCTGCAGTAGGCAGGAACGCGCTGGCAAAAGCCACCGCCATCCCCGCCAGAAAACACAGCCAGAAACGCCCCGTATGTTCCTCGTTATCATAGTCCAGTTCCCCGCGGATCAGGCTCATCCGCAGTCCGAACCCCAGAATGGCGACGCCCAGCGCCACAAGCACCATATGGCAGAGCATATAATCCGTCCCCTGCCGGATGACGCCCGTGTATTCCGTCAGAAAAATGCCCGCTGCTGAAGCGGCCATGCAGCCAGCCTCGGGAAGAATCATGGCGATCAGCTTGAGACTCTTATTTCCGGCCATATTTCTCCCGTCCTCTGGATTTTTCTTTTGCTTCATAATCTTCATAAGCTTTCACAATCTTCTGCACCAGCGGATGGCGAACCACATCCTTGCTGGTCAGATGGCAGAAAGCAATCCCTTCGATTTTATTCAGTACCTTCGCCGCGATATCCAACCCCGATTTGCTGCCGGCGGGCAGATCCTTCTGCGATCCGTCCCCCGTGATAATCACTTTCGAGCCGAATCCCACGCGGGTGAGAAACATCTTCATCTGCGCGGGTGTGGTATTCTGGGCTTCATCCAGAATGATATAGGCGTTGTCCAAAGTTCGCCCGCGCATATAAGCCAGCGGAGCCACCTCGATCAGCCCCTTTTCCATATTTTTGGCAAAACTCTCCGCTCCCATGATCTGATAGAGAGCGTCGTAGAGCGGCCGCAGATAGGGATCCACCTTGCTCTGCAGGTCGCCGGGCAGAAATCCCAGCTTCTCCCCCGCTTCGATGGCGGGTCTGGTGAGAATGATCCTTCCGACTTCGTCGTTCTTAAAGGCAGTGATGGCCATCGCCATCGCCAGATACGTTTTGCCCGTCCCGGCGGGACCCAGCCCGAACACGATCATGTGGCTGCGGATGGCGTCCACATAGGCCTTCTGCCCCAAAGTCTTGGGCTTGATGGGCTTGCCGTTTACGGTGTGGCAGATGCAGTCCTCGTCAATCTGCGCAAGCGCCTCCTCCTGTTCCTCCCGCCCCAGCGTGATCGCATAATCCACGCTCTGTTCCTCGATCTCATTGCCTCTGCCGGACAAAATCTCCAGCTGGCTCAACACACCGGCCGCCCGCCTGACGTTCTCCTGCTCCCCCGTAATCACCACATGGCCGTTTCTGTCCACCACGGCCACCTCAAAATCCCGCTCCACCTTCTTCAAATACGCGTCCTGCATTCCGAAAATCTGCCGCATATGTTCCACGGGCATATCCAGATTCAGCGAGACGGTTCTGTCGTCCGAATGTTCACTCCTCAATAATCTCTTCTCCCCTGTCCGTGGCAGTCCTTTGTCCGGCGGATTCCTGCACCAGAAATTCCCCGTACAGCGTCCATCCGCTGCCACTTGTATCTATTTTAACATCTTTTTCAATAATTTGTACCCCTTTTTCCTCTAAAGTTTGCAGAAATCGCATTAAATTTTCCTTAAGAAGTTCCTGCGCCTGCTCCAAGGTGTAAGTATGCTCCACATTCTGATACTCCCGATAGGTATATTCACCGCCGTAAACCGGGATATCCAGCTTCTCGAACAGCACCGGACGTCCCTGCCTCATCACCTTGTCGTACATGAGATATGGACTTTCCACGGGAATCTTCCCCTCGAAGCCGTCCCCCACGCGGACAAACTTCTGCTTCGTCTCCCGGCCCGTATACTCCCGCTCGATATAATCAAAGGGAAGCGTCGCTTGAAAGGTCTCCACATGCTCGATGACGATATCCGCATCCGCGTCCGCAAAAATATATTCCCGCAGGGTGGCGTCGTCATTGTACACCGGGATTTTGCCGTCCACCAGCACGCTCCCTCTCTCCACCGTATCCCCGATGCGCACCTTGGGTACGCCCGTGCGCACGACGATGGCCGCCACCCGGCCGTCGAATTCGGACACCAGATCCGTTCCCCCGCTCTCCTGCGTCTCCCCCTCCTGCAAAATCGGCGCATCGTTCTCCTTGACGGAAATATAGAGTCTGGTGCCGTCCAGCCGGGCGGACGTCCACGTCACCAGAGAAAAGCGTCTCCGCAGCGACTTCTCCAGCTCCCCGATATCCAGACTGTCCCGCCGCATCCCTTCCCGGATATTCTGCTCTTTTAAAAAGCTCTCCAGCTGGTCGGTAGTGACCCGGTAATTGCCCGTGATCTCGATATCCCACACAAACCAGGTGGAGACGTACCAGCAGCTGACCGCCAGCAGAAGCCCCAGCAGGAAAATCCGTCTTTTGCGCATCGTGGAAAGAAAAAAGGGCAGTCCGCATCTCTCCAGAATGGCTACCCTTGTCCCCGTCTTTTTCACAATGGCCCTGATTCGATAGAAGCCGTACAGGCTGATGCACATGACATAGCCGTCCCCGCTCTGCTCGATATCCCACAGCAGAATGTCCCTGTTGCTGCACAGATTCATAAAACGCTCCGGGGAAAACCCCGTCACGCGGATGCGCAGATAGCCCCTGATATATTTTAAGACGTCAAGCATATCCATCCCCCATACATGCGCCGATTCTCCTGTCACAAATAGCGGACGTTGGTGATGCATCCGCTGATCTTCATGTCCTCATTGGTGTAATAGTCGATGGTAAGTCCGGTTCCCTCAAAACAGACTTGACATGTCTTGCCCTGCAGGAGAATCTCCTGTTCGGAATACGCCAGCAGTCCTCTGTAATTCTCCACCCACGCCTCCGTGCTGCCTGTCAGCGTCACGCGCAGCGCCCCGAGGCAGACGTCCCGAGGCAGCTGCAGGGACTCCAGAAATTTCACTTTTTTGGAATTTTGATTTGCGTCGTCCGTTCTCTTTTTCATACTAACAATGTATGAGATTCGATGGCAGGATATTCTCCCGCGCCTTTCCTGCGTCAGATGACCGCCTTGACGACCGAGTCCGCAAGCCCCTGCGGCGGCGCCTCGTCGAACGTGCAGGCCTTCACGAAATGCTCCGCCGCTGCCGCGCATTTCTCCCTGTCGTTGGCATGGATATAGGCAAGAGGTTCGCCCGCCTCCACCCGGTCTCCCACCTTCTTCTCCAGCACCAGTCCCACGGACAGATCGATTACACTCTCCTTCGTCTCTCTCCCACCGCCCAATAGCAGCGAACAGATCCCCACCTCATCACACGCGATATGGCGGACATACCCGCTCACCGGAGAGGGGATCGGCTCTGTGAAGGATGCCTTCGGCAGACGCTCCAGGTCATACACCGCCCCGGGATCCCCGCCCTGCGCCTCCACAAACTCAGCCAGCTTCCGCAGGGCGCTGCCGTCCGAGACGACCCTCCTCAGCATAGACTCCGCCTGCGCTGCATCCCCGGCCTTTCCCCCTGCCATGAGCATCCGGCTTCCCAGCGCCATGCACAGCTCCGTAAAATCCGCAGGCCCCTCCCCCCGCAGGGTGGCGATGGCCTCCTTCACCTCCAGCGCGTTGCCCACCGCCCGCCCGAGGGGCTGATCCATGTCGGAGATCACGGCGACGGTTTTCTTGCCCGCCGCCCTTCCGATGTCCACCATCTCCCGCGCCAGCGCCATGGCATCCTCCATGCTCTTCATAAAGGCACCGCTTCCCGTCTTCACGTCCAGCACGATGGCGTCCGCTCCCGCGGCCAGTTTCTTGCTCATAATGGAGCTGGCGATCAGCGAGAGATTGTCCACCGTGGCCGTCACGTCCCGCAGGGCATATAATTTCTTGTCCGCGGGAGCCAAATCCGCCGTCTGCCCCATAATGGCGATGCCGATACGGTTCACATTGGCAATAAACCGTTCCGTGGTGAGCGCCGTGGTAAACCCTGCAAAACTCTCCAGTTTATCGATAGTTCCCCCGGTATGCCCCAGCCCTCTGCCGCTCATCTTGGCCACCGGAATCCCACAGGCCGCCACCATGGGCGTCAATGCCAGAGAAGTCTTGTCCCCCACGCCCCCGGTGCTGTGCTTGTCCACTTTGACGCCCCGGATGGCGGACAGATCCAGCATATCCCCGCTGTGTGCCATGGCCATGGTCAGCGCATGAGTCTCCGCCTTGCTCATCTTCCGGAAATAGATGGCCATCATCAGCGCTGAGACCTGATAATCCGGGATTTCGCCCCGGGTGTATCCCGACACAAAGAACTCAATTTCCTCACGGCTCAGTTCCCCGCCGTTTCTCTTCTTCATAATCACGTCATACATTCTCATAGGCCATGCCCGCCTTTCCCGCTTGTCTTTTCTCTATTTTTCCCTATTCTTCTCTATTCTTCTTTCCCCTCTCCAAGGAAGGTTTCCTCCCATTCATGCAGCCGCTTTGCCGCCTCGGGATTCTGCTTCAAAAGCCGTCCCTCCAGCTTCTCCCGGTATGCTTCCAGTTTCTCTAACTCCTCCGGATCCTCCAGCAGGAGCCTCTCCCGGATCCGCTTTCTTCTATCTTCCAGAAGCTTCCACACCAGTTTTCGATTCATCCGGGTCAGCATCTCCTCCGGCAGCTCGTCCATATGCAGTTCCAGACGGCGCACCAATTCGTCCTCGTCGATGGCTCCCAGCCATTTCCATGTGTCCAGATGCCCCTCCAGCCCCTCCTGTGCCAGTTTCTCCAGCTCCGGCATCCGACGGATCTGCCCGAGGATGACGTGAACCTGCTCCTCGATCCGGCTCACCGCCTCCCCGCCGAACGCCCATGCAAATTCCTCCAACGTGTTCTCCGTCTCCGCCGAGAGGCTGTGCAGCCTCTGTCCGCCGTCCGCCGCCAGTTCCCGCAGCGGATATGGCTCCGAAATCCCCAGGTCATTCAGCGCCGCCGTGACGGTTCTCCGCACATGCCCCTCCTCGATCAGCCGCCCGATGCCCAGCGCGCGCATCTGGTCGTTGACGCTGTCCTTGTGTTCCGTCAGATAAAAACCGATGCCCCGCCTGCGCAGATGCTCCGCAAGAAGCGCCAGCCTGTCCGCCGCCGTAATATCCAGATTGGTGACCGTACCCATATCTACAATCACCGCCCGGGTATCCTCCTCCAGACAATTCTCGATATCCTCCTGAAAAACCTTCACATTAGCGAAAAATAAGCTCTCGCCGAACTGATAGATTTTCACCCCCTGAATCTCACAGGCATAGCGGTTTTTGTCCCTGTCATAAAAGCCGTCCCTTCCCGGGATTCTGCCCAGAAACCCTCTGGGCGGATTGGTCTCCTGCAGGATCACGGCCACAAAGGAAAGCCCGATTCCGATGATGACGCCGTAGAGGGTTCCCAGACACAGCACCCCCGCAAACGCCGCCATAAAAATAGCAAACTCCCTTCTGCTCACCCGAAACAGCCGTTTCGCCAAATGCCATTCCACCACTTTCATCAGCGCGGATATAATGATGGCCGTCAGAACCGGAACCGGCAGACAGCCGATGAACCCCGTCCCAAACAACAACACAAGCGCCATCGCTCCGCCCGCCACCACGGACACCGCCTGCGTCCGGCCGCCGTACTGATCGTTCATGGAAGTCCGGGAAATACTGCCGTTCACCGGACAGCATCCCACCAGCGCCGCGGCGATATTGCCGGCGGCACAGGCCAAAACCTCGCGGTTGTCCTCGATTTTGTAACCGTTGCGGAAGGCAAAATTGTTCTCCGAAAGCAGCGTCTCCGCCATGACCACCACCGCCACGATCAGGCTGCGTCCCGCCACCTGACTGATATCCGCCTGTGAGAATGCCGGGAGTACCAATTCTGGAAGTCCCGGTTCCACCTGTGCCAGAAGTCGCACTCCATACGCGTCCACATGAAAGGCTTTGGTCAGAACGACGCCCAGCCCCATCACCACGATGGCCATGGGAAACTTCGGGATGAATCTGCCGGAAAGCACGATAATCAATAGAGACGCCGTCCCCATCGCCACGGAGAGGGGATGAATCTGCCGGAGCGCCTGAACAATATGCCGCATCAGTTCCGGCAGTTCTCCGGAACCTGACCCGCTCCCCAAAATCTTCGGAATCTGCATGAGAATGATGGTCACGGCGATGCCGCTGATAAATCCGCCCATGACTGGCGTGGAAATGTAATCCACCATTCTTCCCGCCTTTAGAAAGTAAAACAACAGAAGCCAAAGCCCCGTAAACAGCGCAATCATCGGCACATAGACAAGCGCCTCGCCGGAACCCGACGCAATCCCCATGGAGGACAGCGCCGCCCCCACAATCGCCGCAGGCGCGGCGTCCACGCCAAAAATAAACTGCGGGGAGGTGGAGAACAGAGCGAACAGCAAAATGGGAAAAACGGATCCGTACAGCCCGTAGATGGCGGGAATCCCCGACACCTCCGCATACCCCATGGAGATGGGAATGGAAACTGCCGCGATCACGATCCCCGCCAGCAGATCCTTGGCCGCATATTCTTTCCGATATCCCTGCAACGTCTTAAAAACTCTCATCCGGCCGCCTCCTGCCATTTTCCGCCATTGTATTCATTTTTATTTTAGCATAGGTCCCGCATCCGGTACAAGGAATATTTCCCAGTGCAGACGATGCGGACGCGCTTACGGCGTCTTGCCGATGTAAAAATGATCCGCAAGCAGCAGCCAGTTCGCCAGAAACCACTGCATAATCTGCCAGTAACCGCATCCCCGGAGGCCATATTCCCGGATCAAGTCAAACTTGGCCTGCAGGCTGCGCACATCCTCAAACCACACCTCATGCTCCATCCCCGTCTGCCGGTCCGTATATCGGAAATAGGGACTCTGCGCCAGCTCGTCGAACTCGATGACAGCGCCTTGGTAAATCGCGATGCGCACCGCTTCCACATTCCCGATGGTCACGGCCTTGGTCGTCCCCCTCTCATAGGGCAGCGGCCAGTTGTAGCCGTAATTGGGAATGCCCAGATCAATCTTCTCCGCGGGGATTTCCGTCAAGGCATACTCCACCACCCGGCGCACCTGATTGAGGGGAGCAACCGCCATGGGCGGGCCGTAGGTATAGCCCCATGGATGTCATATGTAACAGCAAACCATTCTAGCTTTGCTGTTTAATAGCCTTTTGCCTTTTATTTTAACTCGCCTTTCAATTTTTTAATTCCTCTTCGTATTCCCTCTGTCTTTGTGATTTGCTCCTGACTGCAATAGCGTTCAAGAAGATCCTTTGTTTCATCGTCAAGTCGCACATGTATAGGATTCGATTTGGGATTGTCCGATTTAGGACGTCCTGTCTTGGAACTCATCTTCTTGTTTCACCTCACTTTTTGTAGCCCATCCCTAGTATATTTGATATACCCCAAAAAGACAATGCATAATTTCCAAATTTATTCCCCAAAAAAGGAAGGCATGAACTTCAATCCATGCTCTTCCTTTTTTGCTTAGGCTTTTGCAAACTTAAAAGGTTCTCAAACCCGGTGCAACTCTCAAACTTTGAGTGCTGTTCTGTACGATTTCTTCCCTGCTGTCCATTCACGGTCCGGCACGTGCAGACCGACAATCTGTGCCTGATACAGATAGGAAGCTTTGGCCATTCCATTGCCAAATATGGGCTTCTTATTCTTGTCAGCCTCTATTTCCCCATGGTAATACCCATATGCCTGCAACAGCCTTTCCAGCGCCGTCACGGATGCGTGATTGCGGTTCTTGGATGTGCTGATTGTCACCGTCCGCCGCAGAATGTCCTCAGAACTGCTTTCGGCATCCATCCCCAGCGACACGGCCAGCTCCCGGCGGAAGGCATCCGCCGCATCAATTACAGGATCCTGCCTCTGATGTTTTGCTTCGACGGCCACAAACCACTCATTCAGATCTACCCGCCCGGGAATGCCGTCCACAATGCCATTACTGGAATACTGCCACCCTTCCAGCTCCTGCCCTACATTGGGCATCCTGTTAAGACTGGGAATCTCGTCATTATCCATGGCACGGGAAGAAGGATATCTGGCCATCCACCACGAATACTGCCGCAGTTCATCGGCATATTTTTTGAGATTGGCATTGTAAAATGCCTGATAACTGTATATTCCGAAGTCCAAACCTGCTGCCTGAATCACCTCGGCATAGGCGTGAATCCCATCCACCAGCGTCCTTCCGGACAGCGTTGCAAGCCTATTCCATTCCACATCCAGCCAAACCTTTGTCTTCCGCCCTGCCAGCACTTCAATGACACGCTGTGCGTCGCCTACAAACTTCTCTCTGTTTGTGGCGTATGTATAGTTGTAAACGCCTTCTATGGGTACTCCCTGTTGCTCAAATCCCGCCCAATGCGTCTCGAAAAGCTTGTCCGGCTGCAGATCCTTGCGAATGATCTTTAAAATTACAAAGTCCACATCCCTGCCCGCCGCAGCATAATCATTGACTGGATTATATCCGCTCAAATCGATTCCCTTAATCCTCATACCGCCAATCCTTCTCCTTTTCCTCTTGAACGACATCCGCCACTTCTTCTACTTGCTTCTTGATGTATTTTACGGCCGGTAATAGGAACGGCGGCAGCTTTACTCCTATGTCAATGATGTTTTCCAGAATGCTGATAATCTCGTTGACCACCAGCCATACGGCTACCACTGTCGCTACGACAAAGGGCAGATCAATCTGGACACCGGCAACCTCCACCGCATACTGTATCAGGATATCAACCCACGCCCCAATCAACACCAAAATCCACATGCACACTTTCTTGTAAATTCCCCGTATTCCTTTGTAACTGCTGACCTGTTCGGTTCTGTATGGTGCGGCGGCCAGTCCTGTTAAGTAATCGATCACATTACACCCTACCAGCAAAAAGACCGGCACCGCCAGAATCCCCAGACAGCTCATGATTGCCGAGATGACCGCCGTCATTGTCACTTTGATTTTTTCCATAAATATTGCCCTCACTTTCTTTTTTTGATTTTAAAATTAAATTCAAAAGCCGGAAAACACCTGTGTGTCTCCGGCTCTTGGCTCTGGTTTAAGACTTATTAAATTGTTACTGCAGCTGACAGTCCTTTAGTCTTTACAGGCCGCCACGATCTCCTGATACTGCTCCGAATCCAGCCGCCCGGCCGCATAATATACGTCCGCCATTTTCAATATCTCCGCCGTGGTTTTCTTCCCGCTGGCAATCAGGCTCCTTAAAATTTTGTATGCCACGTTTATCCCTCCATTCCGATTCCAAGCCTCATCAGGCTTGTCTCATACATCAGTTCCGCAACGCACTCCGTCAGCTCTTCATTGGTCAGCGGCTCCTCTTCCACCTGATCGATGCTGCTGACATTCCATTTTTCGGTCTGCACCATGTCTGCCTGATCGGTGTAATGAACGGCATCAGGATTATCCTCTAAAATGTCGTATCGGTACCGGAAGCCGGAGCAGTCCCGGAATACGGTACCGTCCGGGGCGTATAAGACAAATCCGGACAGGTTGACCGCGATATCCGGGCCATACAGGGAGACGATATGATCCTGTATGCCTACGCCGTTTAGCTCAATCAGGCCGTCGGAATTGTTATATTTCGCTTTATATTTTTCCTTCATTAACCCGCCTCCCGTCATTGATGTTTCAACCTGTATAAAGCAGCATCTATAAAAGCACCCTTATTTACCTTAATTGTTACATTCGTGGCCGTCTTATCGACGGAAAACCTTGCTGTGCTGCCGCTGTAATAGGTCGCTAAATTCGTTGTGATCCAGCAATCGTCGCTGTTGGATCCGTTCCCTGTCAAAAGAATCACCCGCCCATAATCACAGTAACCAGATTTGGACAAACCACCTTCGCATAAAAGTATATAGTTGCAACTGGATCCCATTCCCGCAAATGTGACGGTCTGGGCAGCGTCCGCCGCGTCGTACATCTGATGTCCTGCCCACTCCATCGTTATGTCCGTCTTCTTCGCATAGGTGCCGGCAATATTGTTCCCGTTGCCGTCCTGCACCGCTTTTGTGGCTGTTCCTGCAGTTGTCGCCGCCGCAACCGTATCCGTCATCCTTGCAAGCCTGACCCAGCTGCTCCACTCCCCGCCGTCGTCACCCTCTCCAGCACAATACCGGACATAGACCTCCGTCGTCCCTTCCTTCACGGCGATCTGCTCCACATAATACTCTTCCGCGTCACTGTTTAACACGATCAGACCCCAGTAATTCCCGGAGGCAGGCTGGTTTTTCGTGCCGGATCCCCTCATCGTGTAGACTCCCGGGGCTGTGATGTTGTTAAAATCACCGCTCTCTGCCAGCCCGTCCACCGCCGCCCCGATGTTCGCCGCGGTGATCCCCAGAGCAGCCCTTGCGGCCGCAGCGTTTGCCGCCCCCGTTCCCCCATTTTTCAGCGGCAGGACGCCTGTCACGCCGGGAGTAACGTCTTTCGTCCCGTCGAATGCCTCCGGGTTTTGGGATGCAAGATTGATCTGGATAGTTCTTGCCGTGGCCAGCTTGGCGGCTGACGCGGTGCCGTCCGACTGAGGGATGTCCGACACATGGGCCAGCTCCTGCCACGCTTCCCATGTGTCCGTGTCTCCCACGCGGTGGAAGAGCTTCCCACTGCCATCAAACGCAAGCTCGTGCGCCTTGCCGCCGCTGGAGTCCGTCCAGCCCCTTATCCCGACCAGCGCTGCATAGGTTCCCCCGCCCGGGATGCCCGTTGCCGTGCGCTGCTTGATTCCTACCGGCAGGAGCTTGGCGTTGTAATCATTGGGCTTTGTCGCGGCAGACCGGGTATCCTCCCACCCGGCCAGCATCCCGGCAGCTGACGCCTGTGAGGCGGAGGAGGCATTGCCGTCAAAAGCGGCAGCCTTTACGGTTCCCTGCGCCTCCAGCGAGCCGACCTTCACTTTGCCGTTTGGCTTGTTATAGGCTTCGCCCATGTAATAATATCCGCCGGACGCAGTCGTGTAGCCGATGCAGGCCAGCAATCCTCCTGCTTTAAAGTAGTTTAGTCCGCCCGCGAACCCATTTGCGGGCAAATGGAAGGCGATCCCCCCGTTGTCTAAAGCCAGCGTCCGGCCGTCCGCCGATTCGCCGCCTGTTATCACGCCTCCATCGCTTGTGAACAGCTCTTCCCAGCTGATTGCTCCGTTGTTCAGCTTCCCGAGCCAGACGCGGCTGCCGTGAATCGGAAGAAACAGCACGGTGCCGCGGTCTGCATAAGCCTTGTTGTAGATCAGCTGCGCCGCGCCCTCATTTGCCGGAAAAGATCCGGAATAGACCGTCTGCTGGGAATTGCTGGTGATAAACGCCGTCGTCCAGTCGGGCAGCTTCCCGAAGACTTCCAGTACCGTCAGCCCATTGCTGATTTCCATCGCCTCCAGCTCGCTGCTTGTCCCGTTCCCGCTGATCTCTGCCCCGGCGATGATCCGTCGGTTGATACGCTCGTCCAGCTCCTCCTTCGTCACGTCTCCGATGTGTGCAAACTCTTTTACCGTGCCGTCACCGTGCCGGATGCACAGCCTGCTGTCTGCGGCGGCGTAAAGAACCTCTACAACAGCCTCATTATGATTCTGTTCCACCTCATTATTCAGTTCTATCACCCGGTCATCAATGGTGTTGACGGCGGTGCTGATCTTATTCATGTTGGTTTCGTTCAAAGCGGGACGACGCTTGTTGCGAAACTTGATTAATTCAAACGCTTTTTCCATTTCAGCCATCTGCATTCTCCTCCTGCTAATTTCCGGTGTTGGTTTCCTCCCCGCTGGCCTCAATTTCGTCCACCAGCCCGAGGATCCCCGTCAGCGTCCGCTGCATTATGTAGGTCCGCAGCGGCTCTTCCCCGGTCTCCACCTCGATCCGGTCCCCCGCCTCCAGATAAGGCATCCCGGCGCACTCCAGCTGCATCGGCACATATCCCACTGACGGCAGGTTTGGCACCAGCATCTGGTCCAGCATCTCCCTGACTTCCTCCTCGATATAGGATCCGGACAGCAGGATGAGGTTGTCGTCCATGTAATAGGTATTCGGCCTGTCCGGGTCAAACCGGTAATCATACTCCACGGTTTCCCCGTCCGTGTTCCTGTACTTCGCCACAATCCGGCCAAACGGCTGGATCTCGTACTCGTCGTACCATAAATCATAATAGACCGACTTCCCGGCCTCCTCATCCCACCCGTCATCAGGATACAGGTCATCGTCCGGGTACAGGTCTTCCGCGGGCAGGAGTCCGTCCAGACAGCCCAGCGCCACAAGCTGGTAACTGCCGTCCCGGCCGCTGCGCCCGAACAGGCCGGAAAGCTCCAGATAAGAGTTGATGATGGAGGCATAACGGACCTCCGGATCCGCAATGTATTTCTTTCCGTTTTTCTTCCTCGGGAAGGAGACATACGGCCCACCGTTTAGGTTGTACTGCGTCAGCCGGAATCCCTCTTCCAGCATCCGCGGCACCCTCAGGATGGTTCTGTCCCCGTCCTTCACGGTCACGCTTTCCATGAATTCGATGCAAACCGCATAGTCCTTGTAATAGCCCATGTCCGGATACACCACATAGGCCGGATCCAGCGGCACCCGGATGACGCTTTCGTATTCGTTTTCCGTCTGATCTGCGCTGGTTTTGGTGCGCCGCTCCAGCCAGACCTGTACAGGATACCGGTACCTGCCGTCCATGGGCAGCTCCGAGTCCTGATAGATTTGATCGTATAAGTCAAATCCCTGTTGATCCACCGTGGCGGCCGCCCGGTAAACGCTTTGGAAGTCCTCGTAGTTGGTTTTGTCCGAATCCAGCTGGATCCGGTAATACTTCATTTGGTAGGTAAACGTCCAGCCGGATCCGCCCTCGTCGTCAATGATGGATGTCCGGGATTTCAGGGCAATCTCTCTTGTCGGATAGCTCTCCCACAACCCGAAGGACTCCAGATCCGGATGCTGGATGTTGGCTGCTGCGAACAGGCCGGAATCCACCTTGTACGGCACGTTTTCCGGAATGCCGTACTGCTGTTTCGCCAGCTCCACGGGGGACAGGGCTGTTTCGGCGTGGTAGGCTTCAGTGTAGGCGGTGATCTGCCGTCTGGCGAAGTCCTTTTGCCGTTTGCAGGAATCGACTACAAACCGCCCATAGGGTATCCGATAGACCGGATAGTCCAGATCTTCCGGACAACATTCATAATCCTTCCTTTCCGCCGCATCAATCTCCGATATGTCTACCTCCAACGCTGCCTCGATTGTACACCCTTTGATATTGCCCACATCAATGGATGTAAACTCCAGACAGGACGCCTCACAAAGCCCGAACTTCAGATTCTGATCGCTGCACAAGGATTCGGAAAACGATACGCTTTCAGACTCCAGTTCATGCTTGGTGATATCCTCCCGTTCACCGTTGGGGAACCGAATCCTGAAATTTCTGCGGCCTTTCCCGCTTCGTATGATCTCCTGTACTTCATAGGGAATATCCAGCATGACTGCTGCCTCCATTCCTTTAATATTCGGTCAGAGTCACAGTAAATGAATTGTATTCAATATTCTTCCTGTCCTCGTCCACGTAATGGATACAATACTTTGTATCGCTGAAATAGAATACTCCGCTCTTGTAATCCAGATCCTCGTCATTCCAATAGGTGATTCTTACGCGCCTCTGCCGCCGCTCATCCGCCGGAAGCTCCGCCAGCCCGACCACAGCATCGAATGCCATCCGTTCCTCAAGGGTCATCTCTCGGATATTCAATTTGAGCTGTGTTTTATAGTCCTCTGCCGTCACTCTATGCAGCAATGCCGCCGCATCCCGATAGGCATCTATTTCCAGCCTCTGATTGGGCGTGGATTCCCATCCGTCCGCCAGCAGAAAAGAGTTCGGCAATTCCACTCCGCCAAATTTAATCAGCCAGCCTTGAAACTTCCCCGCCATGGACACTCCTCTCTATGCATATGCACTCTTTCCCGTCCTCTTTTTATGCATCTGATTCCGCTTTACGGTCTCTCTGAATATGGTTCTCCCGTCTACTTGTGCCACGAACGTATAGCTGGCGTCCCCGTCGGCCTCCTTCATCGCCGTCTTCACTCCCTCCACGATCGTATCAAGGGGAGCCTCGATATTCGTCTGGCCAAACCGTTGATCTCCCAGTATGGCCGCGAAAGGCCGCCCGCCTTGGATGACCGCACCGTCCGCCAGCTCCGGCACCTTCTGTCTGGGCAGGGATACCTCCGGTATCTTCTTCAGCTCAATACTGAATTCTTTTCCCCCGATTCCCGGAACCCAGTCCGGTATCTTTATGTTGGACAGCAGGGAATTGATCTTGTCAATCATCCAGTTGATTCCTTTGATCAGCACATTGATGAAGGACTCAAATATTGCAATCTGCACATTCACGAAATTACTCATCACCCTGTAGATATCACCAAATGCTGCTTTGAAATCGCCGGCAAATACATGTTTGAAAAAATCACCCAGCGCTTGGAACCCTGCCTTTAAGGAAGCCAGACATTCTTCGCCGCTTCCAGCCCATGCTACCACCGCCGCTATAATCCCAACAAATGCCATGACTGCTGCCACCACCAGCGTCACTGTCCCTCCAAACGCTAAAAATACGCCGGCCAGAATCCCGACTGCACCGATGATCAGCAGCACCACATTTTCCGCGGTGATTCCATTCTCATTCATGTCCTTGATCGCCAGCACGACAGCAGCCACTCCGAACGCAATCAGCGCCAGCCCGGCCACAAGCGGTCCAAATATGATCAGCAGTCCCCCCACCACCAGCGCCACTCCCTTTACATATCCTTGGATTCCTTCCCAATCCACACCATTCTCCCACATGTCCAGATAGTTCTTGACGCTTTCTACCGACCCTATCAGGATGGCGATCCATCCGATCAGGCCTATCAGCCCGCCCCCAAGCGCCTCATTAATTTTCCAAGCCGCAAATCCCAGCGCAATGTCATCCACAAAAGGAGCCAGCTGCTCCAGAATACTTCTCAGCCGCTCTGCTGCCGCCGCGATGCCTTCATCAATCTCCACAGTCTCAAAAGCGTCCGCCCCTGTCTGTTCCCCATCGCCGCTTCCGGAGGCATCATTTGAGGACAACACGTTTAATTCGTCAAACGGAGCCAACGCCTTCTTGGCGGATTTTCCTGCGGCATCAACCGCCTTGGCGTAGTCTATGACCTGTTTTTTCGCTTTTGTATAGGTGTTTTTCCCGGTGAGCGCCGCAATAAACTGCCCTACTGCGTCAATGGCTCTGTTCAGCCAGTTGACCAGCTGTGAAATGTAGGGGATCGCCATGGTCACGATCGGCTCAAAAGCCGCTGCCAGCGCATTCTGCAGCTGCACACACTCAGACCGCAGCGTGGACATAGCCCCGTTATAATCTGACGAATACTGTGCAAGATTCCGAAATCCCCGCTGCATGACAGATACCATGGCGCTGAACCCCTTGCTGATCAGGTTGAGTGCAAGCAGTCCGGCTCCGAGTTTCCCTACTGTGAGTCCCAACGCCTTTACCGCGGCCCTCGCTTTTCCGGTTCCCTTTTGTATGGTACGGTGGAAGCGCTCCGCAGCAGACTTCGCTTCTCCAAATCCATCACTCACTTTTTTGACGCCTTGGAGTTCTTTCATTCGACAGGAGACATTTCCCAACGCCGCCTCCGTGTTCGCGACATCGGCCGATACTCTCCTCCAGTGATCACTCTGCTCGCTCCATCCATCACCTTTCGCTTTTTCCAGCTCAGCCTTCAGTTTTTCCACTCTGGACGTGAGCCTGTCAAATTCCTTCTGGGCGCTCTGTAGATCCGAGTTGTCCATATTCACGCCCACCCGGACTTCCGCATCATACTGATTTCCCATTCCGCCCGTTTACCCCGTTTCCTCTTTCCGCCGATTGGCATATTTCATGAACTCATCCACTCTTTTCTGCTCGCTGGCACTTAAAACCCTCTCCGGCGCTTTGATCGCGAAAATTTTCTTGGCTCTCTTTAACGCCCTCCGCTCCTGCTGTGACATCTTTGCATCGATCTCTTTCTCCCGGATATTCATAACACGCACAAAAGCACATTCCTCCAAATTTGCCAAAAGGCCCATGAAGACAAACCAGTGCATCCGCCTACGGCTGCTCAAATCAATGTGATACTGCTGCCAAAACGCCGCGAAAATCCTCCACTGGTCAATATCCCAGTCCATCACGATCACATTTGCTTTTTCATTCCCTGCATGGTTGTCATGGTCATATTCCGTCAGGAACCACTTGAGCGCCTTCGCTATTTCTTCCGGAGGCGGCTGTTTCCACGGAAAAAGCAAACTCGCAGCACATGCAAACCTTTCGTATTGATTTAGTGATTCGTCTGCCATGCACTGCGATATAAGGATCCCTGTCTGGTAATCCGTGTCCATCTTTATCCCATTCCAGCTACAGGGCAGAGGATCCACCAGCACGTTAAACATCCGCATTCTCCTTCGCATCCTGTATCAGCTCGTCCCTGCCTCTCTGTCTGTTCCGCTTGTCATTCCTGTGTCTGCTGCGGTTCCGGGCTTCCTTCCGGTTCCTGCCATACCGCTGTTCGATTTCCCGCCGCCGTTCTCCCATGTACTTTTCCGCAATGGGATCAATCTGCCGGAAGAAATCTGCGATCAGGTACATATTAGGCACTATATCGCCGAACACCTTCTTGCAGGATTTTTCGCCAAAGATAACGTCCATCTCTCCCATGATCTCCCGGGTGAGCCTGATGGATTCTTTCAGTTGTTCATGCTCCGTCATTTCTTTTACTTCCGGGGATTTAAGATAATCCTCCGCCGCAGAGAGCCGCTCCAGCAGACTATAAAAGCGTTCCGAAAACTGCTGATCCTCCACATTTAAAGTAATTGTATCGCCCTGTTCGTTGACCTTCACCTTGACGCCCTGCCTCAGCCTGATTTCGTCCATTCCTGATCCTCCTTTTTTCACTTGGACAGTCTGCCGCTACTCCGCCGCCGTAAATGTTTTACTGGCCACGTCAAACGTCCCCTGTTTACCGTCGCCCGCGCTGCTCAATGTCATGCTGTTTACCAGCACTCCTCCCCCTTCTCCGCCGACGGAATCAAATTGGTAGGTGCATTTTCTTCTGACGGCCGGATATACCCCGTCAACACCCTCCTCCATGATATTGATCCGCACATAGTCGGACATAGCCTCCGCCCCGGTGGGCAGCGTTTTGATCTTCTGGTCTATCCAGTTCTGGAAGTCCTCCCCTTTGATATATTCCTTTTCCACGGAAATAGACGGCGAATAGGATTTAATGTTATTCGTGCCATCTTTCTGGTGGATGTAATGTTTCTGCTCCGTCTCCGGGTTAAATTCCTCCGTGAGACTGGTAATGCCGTCACCCAGCAGCACATACTCCGGCGCCTTTGCCGTGCCAATGTTAAAATAGTGTCTCAGGTTATCTCTTGTCTCCGACATGTCTACCGCTCCTTTTCATATTTGACTGACACCGTCATTTCATAGATACAGTTGTGATCCGCCGTCATGCCGCAGTAAAAAGGTGTCGTTACACTTACACCTTTCACTGTTGCATGAGGGATCTGCGGGTAGTTCTTCTTCTGATCCTGCTCCTCCAACCAGTCCTCCAGCGCCTCGCCGAATCCGTGGTTCTCGATCCTGTCCGCATTTTCCTCCGCGGACAGCCTCGCCCGCAGGGTATAATGGTCTGTATATTCCTTTTTCCCCGAAATATAGGACTTCACATTCCGTATAGGCTCCTTGACCAGCGCATAAGAGTCTACCTTCGCACTCTGGATGTCCGTATCGATCTTTTTCATCTTCCGCACATCTGCCTGATTAAAGGTTAAAAGCCATGTGATAACTGCCTCCGATACCGTCATTTCCCCGCTTCCTTTCTGGCCGCTTTTTCTATCAGCTGCCTGCCGCCGTCCTGCAGCATCCGGAATACCCACCGGGCGCCGCGCTTGATGCCTTCTCCATACTCTAAAGATCTCGCCGTCGGCACCTTCTTGACGCCCTTTCGAGATCTCCAGCCGTTTTCTGTCTTGAATCCGGCGCAATGGAGTTCCGGATCCTCATACACAATGCCATTCCACATGTAGACTGCATAGGGCGTATTCCACACCACTTCGGAATTGTTCTCAATCCTGCCGCTGTCCCTGAGCGTTCCTTCATCCAACGGAACATATTCGTCAGACAAACGCCTTACCTCTTCGGCCACAAAACGCTGAACCCTTCCCCCGTCATCCAGCCCCAGACGCTTGATGCAGTCTTTCAGGTTAAAATCACAGGATGTCTTTACGAGGATTTTCATGATCTTACCGCCTCCAGCCGGATGTGCTGCAGCATCGGACGTCTGCGGTTGTCGGATGTACTCTTTACTATGCCCGCGCACAGGCCGCCGTTTAGGATATCCTTCATGCGCAGGTTTCCTCCGATCTCCTCCTCACAAACGCCAAGCACTACAATATCTTTGTGATCCCTTGCATTCAGTGTCCATTTGCCGGCTCGCTCCCCGTCATCCGCAATCCGCCCATACTCTTCCGGGGGGACATATTGGGGATTCCCGTAATCCCCCACACAGTCTACCGTGATGCTTTCCACAATGCTCTCCGTAACTGCGCCGTTTTGGATGGATGTACTCTTTTTCCCGTGCCGCCACTGGATTCCGTGGATGACGCTTCTGTTCCAGCGCTCTTCCCCGGTCTCCGGATCCTCATAATAGTTGTATACGGTCATGCAGTCCGTGAACAACACACTCATAGCGCACCTGCCAATCCGGTACCAGACAGACCTCTCCGCACAATGCTCTCAAGCTGTGCCTCCTTCTCAGCAGCCGTTGCAACCTTGTAGCTCTCGGAATACCCGTCGTTGCTCACGGATGAGATCCCACTTCCCATACCGGTGCGATCCTGCGTCTGTAGGCATCTGATCAGTTCACACACCGTCTGCCGGATCTGTTCGCATACCTTCCGCTGGCAAGGAGTGGCGGATTCTCCGGAATACTGCTCCAGAAAAAGCTCCGCCCGTCCATGCGTCAACGCGGCTATTTTTGCCGCCGCACGGATGCGGTAGCGGTCAAATTCCGCTTCGCTGATCTCGCCGTAAAGCTTCCTGTAATATTCCCTGTCCAGCATGGCCGCCGCTCCTTTCCGCCTGTTCTTATTTCGTATTCCCGGGATTTTTCTTGGCTCCGCTCACGCTTTCAACGTCTGCTGCCTGTTCCGCCGCTCTCCCGGATGCATCCTGACTTTTCAGGTCTTTCAGGGCTGCATTTTCTTCGTGCAGGACAGCGTTCTCCTTGTCCAGCGCCTCAATCTCCTTTCGCAGGACGGCGTTCTCCTTTTTCAGTTTATTGACCTCATTCTGGAGTTTTTCAGATTTGGCATTCCCAGTCTCTTTGACAGCTCCTAATCCAACCGTTCTCATATTGCTCCTCCTATTTGCTCTGCAGGTAAATGCCCGCGCGCTTGTTCTGGTATGCGTCCACCAGCCCGTATTTGCGATATTTCACGATGTCCGCATCTGCATTTGTGTTCTGTGCGCCCGGAATAATATTGTTTGCCACATGCTTGTCAAACTTGATGACAGCAGGTTTGTGCAGGATCATGAAGTTGATCTCTCTGCCAATCTCCGACTTTTGATAGTGTCCTAACTCCTCACCGGTGGTCTTGCCATCCAACAGGTCAATCGCAGTGTAAAACCGTGCCTGCGGCACCGTCTTCTTAACAGGAAACTTGTCAAGAATCTCCCGGGACTTGGTGGTGTCCAGACTCATGACGCTGTTTAACAGCGTGGACGTGGCATACAGCATCCGTCCCTCCTGCGGCACTTCGTCTTCATCCATCTTGGACCATGCGGCCAGCAGCGCCTCCAGAAACTGCGCAGGAGTGTCAATCGTTCCGGTATCCTTGGAGATGTTTTCCAGTGATGCCAGCGTTGCAAAAGTAAAAGCGTCCTGCTCCGGGGCAACCTTTTCCCTCATCAATGTGGCTCCAGCCATCCCGAAGGCCAGATTCCGGGACTCTTCGTTATCCATCACATCCACGGAAATTCTGGTTCCCCGGTCGTAGTTGAATTTTGCCGTCTGCCATTTGAAATCTACCGCGCCTGTGGTATATCCCGAATTTCTGTCATAATCGCCCAGACCGGTGACGCTGATCTGGGGATAGATGATCTCGTTGGCGTTTGCTCCCGCTCTTGTCATTTCGCTGGGCGAAATAAGATCCGTCGTCACGGATGCGGATCGGTACACCTCATCCAGCAAGCTTGTGTAATTTTTTGCCAATGCAATCGTGTTGGGCATTTCTTATCCTCCTTATTTGTCCTGTGCTGTGATCGGCGGCAGCCCCATCGCCGCCCGGAGCGCCGCATCATCTGCATCTCCGGAAGACTGCTGTACCGCTCCGATCAAATTGCCGGTTCCTACCGGATTCGGGGCCAGTTCCCCAAAGAGCATCTTGCTGTCCTCGGCCGTGGTCAGCGTCTTGATGGCCGCCTCCACATCTGCCTTCTGGTTCTTGGAAGCTTTCAGCGTCTCCATGTCCAGAAGTGCGGCAATCGCCTTGGGATTCACGCCCTTTGCCTCCCTGATGCAGGAGTTTACCAGTTCATTAAAATCCCTGTCCGCAATCTCCTGCGCATGTTCTGCATCCTTTCTCTCCAGCTCCTCCTTCAGCTCTTTCAACTGAGTCTGAAGCTTGTCTGGATCCACTCCCTCGAACTTTTTCAGCGCTTCCTGCGAAAGGGCGTTCTTGTCCTCCGCGGCTGTCAAGTCCTTCTTGGTTTTCTCAAGCTCTTCCTTTGCCGGATCCAGCTCCGCATGATGCAGATCCAGTACCTTGCTGATCTGCTCCTCGTCCAGTCCCAGCGCCTTCAGTTCCTCTCTCTTCACCTTGCTGCCTCCTTTTACGATGATTTGTTTCACATGGCGGTATCAGCCACAGGCAAACGCAATTAAAAAAGAGCCATCGCATGAATCATATCACTGATTCACGTTTTGGCTCTCTGGCTCTGATTGATATATTGATTTCTGACTTGCAGCCTTTGCAGTAGGCCGGAAAGTTTATCAACACGGTGTTTTTATGCCGCTTGATAAAGTGCGGATATCCGCATTTGGGACACGCCACCCATATCGACTGACTCATGCAGCACCGCCTTCCTTAAGTGCTGTTTGCCTGTTATGGGAATATTATAGCATTAGGTATTAGGGGTTGCAACATATTTTTAGTTGCACCGGTGCAACTAAAAAATCTCCGGAACTATGTCCGGAGATGAGCTGATTGTAATGCTAAACCAGATAATTATTCGGCAGGCGTCGCCTCTCCTGCATCCCTCGGGTTGCCCCTGTCATACCATCGGCGTGTGGTCGCAACGAATTTTACCACCTCGAATAATTATCTGGATTGAGCCTATTCTTAGCACCTTTACAAACTTACAAGGTTCTCAAACCAAACCAAACCAAACAAACTAAATCCCAGCCTTTCGCCTCAATTCCTCAATACGCCTATTCCTCTCCTCCCGTATATACTGAAAATCCTCCGCATTTCCGTCCAAACCAGATATATACCTATTTTCTGCTTTCAGTCGAGCCGTCAGCTTTCGTCCCTCTTCAATTTCCCACTTCATTATCGCCTGCCACTCCTGTTCAATCTGTTCCTGAGTCACGCAGCCACCTCCTGTATCCAATCTGCAATGATCTTGCCAGTTCTAATATTATACTGTGTCTTAAATCATACTCTGTTGCTTCAGAAAAGTAAATAGGTTCGTCAATATCATCTGCGTTTCTTGTCAATTCATATATATACTTTTCATCTATTCCCCGCAATACCTCTAAATCATAATCAATAAATAAATTAATATCATCATCACTAAAAGAATATTCGTTATTTGAACCTAGTGGATGATTGTGCGTGACATAAGATCCGCGAAGTCTGTCTCCCAGATCCACTCCCAGATATACTCTGTTTAAATCCCCAAAACATTGTGTGATGGTTCCGTCTTTCTCTATGACAAGTGCATTTTCAACGGTTTCATCCACAATAAGTTTTTCATACTCCTCAAGTTTAGATTTTATGCTGTCTGGCGTTCTGTCCGTCAATATGCCAATTTCTTCCGGAGCCTTATGCACAGGAACACCATCCATTATCCCTGCTGCCAGACCACCGTTCATCCCTTCATATCGCTTCCATGCCTTGGTCTTCGTCAGATCCGACGTGCCGCTCTCATATCTCATGCGGTTCGATTTGGGTTTTATACCTGCTGCCTCGCAGAATTTCTCATATTCCTTTATCTTGCTTCTGATCTTGGCTGTGACAGTCTTCGCGTCTTCCTCCATGCCAAGGGCTTTCAGCGCCTCCCGCTCCCGCTTCAACGCCCGGACTGCGCGTTCCATGGAACGCATCCTCTGGGTTGCGGCGTAATAATCATATTCTTTCCCATCGATTACCACCGGATCAGGATCCGGCTCCGACGGCAGTATCTCCGATACGCCCTCAAACCATGCGTAATGTTTGTGTCGGCAGTTGTATCCATACAGCCCCAGCGGATCATTCTCCTGTGTACCGTCCGCACTGTAGCCGGTGGCCTCCCAGAGAGACTCTATGGACTCCTGCCCGATCCGCGCGGCTTCCTCCGCATAGTCTTTTCCCTCAATCTCTTTGATGTAATAGACCTTCCCCTGCCACTTTTTATGATTGGCGTGTCCTGTGCCGGTGTTCCGTGCGCCGATATGCTGTAACGCGGCGAAATAAAGTACCCACCTACTGCAGTTTTACCGCAGATTAAA
>JAMPGV010000026.1 GCA_023663735.1 Muribaculum sp.
TAATCTTGGCGGCGTGCAGATGGACGCGCTCTTTGTAGATGAAGGCTTCGGAACGCTGGACCGCAAATCAATAGATAGTGCGATGGAAATTCTAATCAACCTAACCGGAAGCAACAAGCTGGTGGGAATCATCAGCCACAGGGAGGAACTGATGGAGAATATTCCACAGCAGATCAAGGTCAGGAAGACAAAAGTGGGAAGTCAGATTCGCATTGAACGGGGGGTATAGTCTGATTGAATGAGAGATAGCGTATAAAACAGGCTGTTATAGTGAAATTTATTCAGAGACATTGCAAATAATTGTGGCAAAAATTAATAAAGCAAGCGTGTACAAAGCGCGGCGATTCTTGCCGGAACAGATAGATGCAAATTGTGATCCGGCTTATATAACTAAAAGAAAATAAATCATCCGGAAAGAAGGTATGGATATGCAGTTTCTTGTTTTATTCTTGGTTGCGTTAGTAATCAGCTCTATCGGTTTTAAGAAGTTTGTGTGGTTTATATCCCTCGGATACGGGTTTTCCATTGCCGGCCTTGGCGTGGTGATGCTTGTAATGTTTCGGGGGAATCTGGCGCCTATCACGGTTCTGCTGGCTGTTCTGTGCATGATCTATGGCTGCCGGCTTGGCGGCTATCTGTTGGTTCGTGAGAGAAAAAGCGCTTCCTATCAGAAGACGATGAAGAATGATATTAAGGATGGTTCCGATATGAACCTGTTTCTTAAAATTGTGATCTGGGTAAGCTGCGCTTTGCTCTATTGCTGCGAAGTGGCGCCGATTTTCTTCCGGCTGCAGCATGATGCCCCTACAGATGTCATGGCGGTAATCGGAACGGTAGTTATGGCACTGGGAATTCTTCTGGAGGCTGCTTCTGATTATACGAAGAATCGATACAAAAAAACGCATCCGCAGCGTTTCTGTGATGTGGGATTGTTTCGGTTTGTGCGCTGTCCCAATTACTTGGGGGAGGTATTGATTTGGACGGGAGTTTTTCTGTCTGGGGTGACGGCGCTTTCCGGACCGGTGGAATGGTGCGCTGCATTGGCAGGATGGATCTGTATTGTCTATATCATGTTTGGCGGCGCCAGAAGATTGGAACTTCGCCAGAACAAAAATTACGGGGAAGATCCTGAGTATCAGCAGTATGTGAAGAGGACGCCAATTTTACTGCCCTTTATTCCGCTTTACAGCGTGGCAAAATATAAGTGGCTGGTGGGGTAAATTTTTATCCAGCTCCGGCCCTGCTGCTGTCTGGGATGATCGTCATAAGATTGCTGCCTGCTTTCATTATTTCATTGGGCAGGGATCAGGTAAAGATGCCGCATGAAGCCGATTCATGCGGCATTCTTGATTCAGAAAATTTATTTCGAAAATCCACAGATTCCCCTTGACAAATTCCATATATATGATACGATATTCATATGAACAGTCATTCATATGAATACATGCTCATATGACAAAAATGATAAAATGGAGGAAAGGATCATGAAGAAATCTTACAAAATCGAAGTGGACTGCGCCAACTGCGCATTGAAAATGGAGGAGGCCGCCAAGACCGTGGAAGGCGTACAGGATGTGGTGGTGAGCTTTATGACGCAGAAGATGAACGTGGAGTTTGCGGAGGGCGCGGATGACAAGGAAGTGATGAAGGCGGTTCTGAAGGCCTGCAAAAAGGTGGAGGACGACTGCGAGATCTATCTGTAGAGCGGGACGCGGATGCGGGCGGTTGTCTACAGTGTCATGAGAGATGGGGGAGATGGATATGACGAAGAAGCAGAAAAAAGTTTTCTGGCGCATTCTTGCGGCAGTGGTTCTGTTGGTTTTATTATATTTTGTACCCGTGGAAGGAATGCCGCGTCTGCTGCTGTACTTGATTCCTTATCTGGTGATCGGATATGATATTCTGCGCAAGGCGGCGCTGGGAATTTTCCACCGGGAGATCTTTGACGAGAATTTTCTGATGGCGGTTGCCACCGTGGGAGCCGTTCTGCTGGGAGAATATCAGGAGGGCGTTGCGGTTATGCTGTTCTATCAGATCGGTGAGCTGTTTCAGTCTGTTGCCGTGGGCAAGAGCCGTAGGAATATCAGCGCCCTGATGGATATCCGGCCGGATTTTGCCAATATTGAAAACGGGTCCGGCGGATTGGAACAGGTGGATCCGGACGAGGTGGAAATCGGTACGGTGATTGTGGTCTGTCCCGGCGAGAAAGTGCCGATCGACGGCCGGGTGGAGGAGGGTCATTCCACGCTGAATACCAGCGCCCTCACGGGGGAGAGTATGCCCCGTGAGGTGGCTGTGGGGGACGAGGTCGTCAGCGGCTGCGTGAACACAAGCGGTCTGCTGAAGATTCGGACGACCAAGGCGTTCGGGGAGTCCACGGTGTCGAAGATACTGGATTTGGTGGAGAACTCCAGCATGAAGAAATCCCGCTCGGAGAACTTTATCACCAAGTTTGCCAAATATTACACTCCGGCAGTCTGCTGCGGTGCGCTTGCGCTGGCAATACTGCCTCCGCTGTTTCTCCTGTTTACGGGAAAGCCTGCGCTTTGGAGCGATTGGATTATCCGCGCGCTGACGTTTCTGGTCATCAGCTGTCCCTGCGCGCTGGTCATCTCCATTCCGCTGAGCTTTTTCGGCGGCATCGGCGGGGCTTCCGCCCGCGGTATCTTGGTGAAGGGTTCCAATTATCTGGAGGCGCTGGCCAAGACGGGATGTGTGGTGTTTGACAAGACGGGTACACTGACAAAAGGCGTGTTTGAGGTAGCCGAGATCGTCCCCGCAGAGGGCTGGCAGCCCGTGCCGGAGCAATCAGGAACTGCGGTGCAGGATTCTGCGTCCGCCGGTTCGGAGCATTATCCGGAGGACTTGTCCGGCAGTCTGCTCTATTATGCGGTTCATGCGGAGAGTTACTCGAACCATCCCATCAGCAAAAGTCTGCGGGAGGCTTTCGGCAGGCCTCTCGACAGCGAGGCGGTGGCAGATGTGGAGGAGATCGGCGGACATGGCGTGACAGCCGGTGTGAACGGCCATAGAGTGGCTGCGGGCAATGACAAGCTGATGCGCAGGGAGAAGATTTCCTGTGCGGAGCCTTCGGGAATCGGCACGGTGATCCATGTGGCGGTGGACGGAGCTTATGCCGGATATATTTTGATTGCCGACACAGTGAAGGAGAACGCAAAAGCGTCCATAGCGGCGCTGAAAGCGGCGGGCGTGAAGAAGACGGTCATGCTCACGGGCGATTCCCGGATTGTGGCAGATTCCGTGGCGGCGGATCTCGGTGTGGACGAAGTCTGTGGGGAGTTGCTGCCCGGCGATAAAGTGGAGCGGGTGGAGGCGCTGCTGGCCGCAAAGAGCCGGAAAGAAAATCTTGCCTTTGTGGGCGACGGCATCAACGACGCCCCGGTGCTGTCTAGGGCGGATATCGGTATCGCCATGGGCGCTATGGGATCCGACGCGGCCATCGAGGCGGCGGATATCGTTCTGATGGACGACGATCCGATGAAAATTGCGCTGGCTATGAAAATATCCCGGAAATGCCTTCGCATCGTCTATGAAAATATCGTCTTTGCGCTGGGCGTGAAAGCGGTGTGCCTGATTCTCGGCGCGCTGGGAATTGCGGGTATGTGGATGGCGATTTTCGCGGATGTAGGCGTTATGGTGCTGGCGGTTCTCAATGCCATCCGCTGCCTGAAAGTAAAAGGATTGCGGGCGGCATAAAAGAATTTCCGCACATTCGGCGGGCGTGTGCATAGCATGATATTAATGAAATTTGCATGAGGGCTTCTATGGATTTTTCTTATGTCAATGCGGCCAATGTGGGAAATTGCAGGGAGAGTATTATCTCCGAGGACACTTATGATTTTATTACGGATTTTCCCCTGTCCAGTTTTCCCGGGACAGGGGAATCTTTTTGTTATGTGGACGTGGAGGGGCTTTACAACATCGTCTATGTGGACAAAAATTTTGTCTCTCCGCAGGTGGTGGAAACTTCGGCTTATCAGAGCGTGCCGAAATTGTACGGGCTGATGCAGCTGGGCGGAGCAAGGGGGTCGTTTAATCCCGATTCCCTGATTATCAGCGGGATCACGCAGATGCAGCGGCCGCCTTTGAATCTGACGGGCAAAGGTTGTGTACTGTGCTTTATTGATACGGGAATTGACTATACGATGGATGTGTTCCGGGACGCGGAGGGCGGGAGCCGGATTCTTGCGATCTGGGATCAGACCATTCAGACGGGAAACATGCCGGAGGGATTCTATTATGGAAGTGAGTACACAAGAGAACAGATCAACGAAGCCCTGCAGTCCGATCAGCCCTATGAGATTGTTCCCAGCAGAGACGTAAACGGGCATGGAAGCACACTGGCGGCGCTGGCGGCGGGCAGCTCGGTTTTAAGCCCCGACCGTTATGTGGGGGCTGCGCCCGACGCCGATATCGTGGTGGTGAAACTTAAGGAATGCAAGAACTACCTGCGGGAATTTAATCTGGTACCCCGTGGGGAGCCTGCCTATCAGGAAAATGACATTATGCTGGCGGTGAAATATGCCGATTCGTTTGCCGCCGTATTGAGCCGTCCCGTGATTATCTGTCTGGCTCTGGGAACCAATACGGGAGACCACGCGGGCAGTTCCGTGCTGTCCCGCTATATCGATATGGTGGCGGTGCGGCGGAGCCGGGCCATCGTGGTCAGCGGCGGCAACGAGGGCAATGCCTCGCATCACTACAGGGGGAGGCTGACCCGCCCGGGCGTCGGGGACAGTTCCTCCGGCGCATCGGACGGCATTTCCGACGCAAATGTGGAAGTGCGCGTGGGAGAAGGATGCAGTGGTTTCGTGATGGAATGTTGGAGCAGTCTGCCCGATACGCTTCAGGTGGGTGTGCGCTCGCCGGGCGGGGAGTATATTCCGTTTCAGCGGCTGGGACACGGGCAGAGCGTGAGTTATCGGCTGGTCTATGAGAGTACGATTGTCACGCTGAATTCCGTTTTGGTGGAACCGGCCTCGGGAGAGCAGCTGTACCGCTTCCGGCTGCAGAATCCCACGCAGGGCATCTGGACGTTTCAGGTGAGCTTTCCCGGAACGCTCTATAACGGAACTTTTGACATGTGGCTTCCCATCACGGAGTTTCTGGACGCTCAGGTCTATTTTCTGCGCCCGGATCCCTATATTACGCTGACGGAGCCTTCGATGGCATCCTCCGTCATCACGGTGTCCTCCTATAATCCGGCCAACTTGAGCTTTGCCATCGACTCCGGCAGAGGCTATTCCCGCACGGGCGCAATCCGGCCGGATCTGGCGGCTCCGGGGGTCAATGTATCCACCATCGAAGGAATTCGCAGCGGTTCGAGTCTGGCGGCAGCGATCACTGCGGGAGCCATAGCGCAGTTTTTCCAATGGGCGGTGGTGGAGTGGCGTAGTCCGTTTGCCGAGACGCGGGAGTTAAAGAGCTTTCTGATCCGCGGCGCGGCGCGTTCGTCCGATTTGACCTACCCCAACCGGGAGTGGGGGTACGGCCGGCTGGATCTGGAGGGAGTCTTCGAGGCGCTGATCGAATCCTGAGTGCAAAGGATTTTCTTGAAATATCAAAGCCTGTCCTCTATAATAGTATCAATGGGCTGCGGAGAGCGCCCGTGAACTCGCAATAGAATCGGCAACGGAACTGAAAACGGGCTGAAAACGGAATCGGAGGCAGAACCGGAAACAGAACCGGAAACAGAACCGAAAAGAACAGAACCGGAATGGGAAAGGCAGGCTTTGGTATGGCGGAAGTGCGGAGTGATATTTTCGAGAGGGTACCGATTCCCGCGGCGGTCAGGCGGTTGATGGTTCCCACCATTCTCGGATCGCTGGTTATGGTACTCTACAGCATTGCGGACACCTATTTTGTGGGACTTTTGGACAATCCCGTGCAAAATGCGGCGGTGGCTTTGTCCGCTCCTGTGCTGCTCTCTTTTAATGCGGTCAACAATCTATTCGGAATCGGGTCTTCCAGCATGATGAGCCGTGCGCTTGGGCGCAAGGATTATGACACTGTGCGCAGAAGCGCTTCCTTTGGTTTTTACGGTTCGGTGTGCAGCGGACTGCTGCTGGCGTTGGCCTGCCTAATTTTCTTTTCCCCCCTGCTTGGACTGTTGGGGGCGGATGCCGAGACCTGGGACGCCACCGCGGGGTATATGCGGTGGGCGATCGTATTGGGAGCGGTTCCCGCCATTCTCAATGTGGTTATGGGGTATTTGGTGCGCTCGGAGGGAGCGGCTCTTCATGCCAGCATCGGCACCATGAGCGGCTGTCTGCTCAATATTGTTCTGGATCCGATTTTCATTCTTCCATGGGGACTGAATATGGGGGCGGCGGGAGCCGGGATGGCGACCTGTCTTTCCAATTGTGCCGCCTGTGTCTATTTTCTGATCTTGCTGCGGGTGAAAAAAGGAAAGACCTACATCAGCCTAAATCCCCGCCATTTCTGCCTGCGCAGGGAGATTGTGCTGGGGGTATGCGGCGTGGGCATCCCCGCATCGGTGCAGAATCTTCTGAATGTGACCGGGATGACCGTGCAGAACAATTTCGTGGCGGATTATGGCGCGTCGGCGGTAGCCGCTCTGGGAATCGCTCAGAAGATCCACATGCTTCCCATGCAGATTGCGCTGGGCGGTACACAGGGGGTAATGCCGCTCGTAAGCTATTCCTACAGCAGCAAGAATCCCGGCCGCATGGAGGCCGCCATCCGGTATGTAGCGAAGATCCTGCTCCCGGCGATGGTGGTGATTGCGCTGGGCTATTGGCTGGGCGCCGGGCGTTTGATTATGATTTTTATGAAAAATCCGGAGATTGTAGACTTCGGCAGGCTGTTCCTGCGGGGATTCAGCGCGGGTATGCCGTTTATGCTGGCGGATTTTCTGGTGGTGGGCGTATTGCAGGGGATCGGAATGGGCAGGAAGACATTTTATTTTGCCGTTCTGCGGAAGATTGTGCTGGAGATTCCGGCGATTGTCGTGCTGAACGCCCTGTTCGGAGCGTCAGGCATCACCTATGCGGGATGCGTGGCGGAGATGATTCTGGCCGTTTACGGGATCTGGCTGCTGATGCGGATTATGCGGCGGTTTAGGTCGGACTGTGCGGCGGAGCCGTCGCCGCAGATAAAGTGCAGGACACGGCGAAAAGCTGATACGGATTCGTGTGAAAGACAGCCTGTAGAATAGCAGAACGGCAAGTAAGGGAGGATGAGGATGGAGCGGTTCCAAAAGATTCTGAGATCGTTGAAGTGGTCAAATTTTTTCTGTCTGACATTGGCGGGGGTGGTGAATGCCTTTGGCGTGATTCTGTTTATGGCGCCGGTAAAGCTGTATGACAGTGGGATTTCCGGAACATCCATGCTGATCTCGCAGGTCACGCCCGCTTGGTGCAGCCTGTCGGTGGTATTGATCGTACTGAATATTCCTATTTTTTTGTTCGGCCTAAAGCGTGAGGGGATTTCCTTTACGGTTTATGCCATCTATGCGGTATTCGTCTATGCGCTGGTGGCGTGGGTTATCACGGATGTGCTGCCCGTGGACGTGAGTCTGGTGTCCCCGCTTGCAGGTTCGGATCTGTTTCTGTGCGCTCTGTTCGGAGGTATCATATCCGGCTGCGGGAGCGGTATGGCGGTGCGCTTCGGCGGAGCCATGGACGGAATTGATATTATCGCGGTGATGTTTGCCAAGAAATTGGGACTCAGCATCGGAAGCTTTGTCATGATTTACAATGTGATTTTATATGTGATCTGCGGATTTGTGATCGGAAGCTGGATTCTGCCGCTGTATTCCATCGTGGCCTACGCGGCGGCGTCCAAGACGGTGGACTTCTTTGTGGAGGGTTTTGACCGGGCGAAGGCGGCTTTTATCATTACCACGGAGCCGGAGGCGGTCTGTCGGGTGCTTTCAGAGGCGTTTGAGAACGGCATCACCACCATCCGTGCCAAAGGGTACTATTCCGATTCGGACAAGACCATGGTTTATTTTGTGGTCAACCGTTTTCAGGTGGGCAAGATGAAAAATTTGGTTCACGAGGTGGACGCCAAAGCCTATATCACCTTGAACGAAGTGGCGGATATTTTCCCGGCCAATCAGGAGGAGCATCTGAGCCTTACTGCCGGGGAGACGGTTTCTGCGGCGAGTCAGGGGGCGGTGTGGACGGAATCTCCTGCGGAAAGTCAGGGGGCGGTGCAGGCGGAATCCTCTGTGGGAAGTCAAGCGGCTGGGGTGGAATCCTCTGTGGCGAGTCAGGCGTCCGGAGCGGAGCTGCGGAAAGAACGGGAGTCGGAAGCTGCGGCTGGAAGCATACAAGAGGAAGCCGAAAAGAACCGGAAAGTTTAGGCGGTAGTATTTGTCAAACCGTATAAGTTATGGTAGAATGTTGAAGCAGAAGAGTGATAGCAATGAAGGAGGTCGCAACATGCCACAGAGAACGGATATCCACAAAGTATTGATTATCGGTTCAGGCCCGATCATTATCGGTCAGGCCTGTGAATTTGATTATTCCGGCACACAGGCCTGCAAGGCACTGAGGAAGCTGGGCTATGAGATTGTGCTGGTCAACTCCAATCCCGCCACCATCATGACGGATCCGGAGACGGCGGACGTCACCTATATTGAGCCTCTCAATAAGGAGCGGCTGGAGCAGATCATCGCAAAGGAGCGTCCGGATGCGCTGCTTCCCAATCTGGGCGGTCAGTCGGGTTTGAATCTGTGTGCGGAGCTTGCGGGCGAGGGTATTTTGGACAAATACGGCGTGAAGGTCATCGGCGTGCAGGTGGACGCCATCGAGCGCGGCGAGGACAGGATCGAATTTAAGAAGGCTATGAATGCGCTGGGCATCGAGATGGCTCGCAGCGAGGTGGCTTATACGGTGGAGGAAGCGCTGCAGATCGCAGACGGGCTGGGATATCCCGTGGTGCTTCGCCCCGCCTACACCATGGGCGGCGCAGGCGGCGGTCTGGTATACAATAAGGATGAGCTTCGCACGGTCTGTGCCAGAGGCCTGCAGGCCAGCCTTGTGGGACAGGTTCTGGTGGAAGAATCCATTTTGGGCTGGGAAGAGCTGGAGCTGGAGGTTGTGCGGGATGCGGACGGCAATATGATCACGGTCTGCTTTATCGAGAATATTGACCCGATGGGCGTACATACCGGAGACTCTTTCTGTGCGGCTCCCATGCTCACCATCTCCGAGGAATTGCAGAAGCGGCTGCAGGAGCAGGCCTACCGCATTGTAGAGTCCGTGCAGGTCATCGGCGGCACCAATGTGCAGTTTGCCCATGACCCCAAGAGCGATCGAATCATTGTCATAGAGATCAATCCCAGAACTTCCCGCTCTTCCGCGCTAGCTTCCAAGGCCACGGGATTCCCTATCGCTCTGGTCAGCGCCATGCTGGCGGCGGGGCTGACCTTGAAGGATATTCCCTGCGGCAAATACGGGACGCTGGACCGGTATGTGCCGGACGGCGACTATGTGGTGATCAAGTTTGCCCGCTGGGCTTTCGAGAAGTTCAAGGGCGTGGAGGATAAGCTGGGTACCCAGATGCGCGCCGTGGGCGAGGTCATGAGTATCGGCAAAAATTATAAAGAGGCGTTCCAGAAGGCGATCCGGTCTCTGGAGACCGGGCGTTACGGGCTGGGGCAGATTGCGAAACTGGAGGAGAAGACAAAGGAGCAGCTTTTGCAGATGCTTGCAACGCCCTCCAGCGAGCGGCATTTTGCCATGTATGAGGCGCTGAAAAAGGGCGCGACTGTGGACGAGCTGCATGAGATTACCTATGTGAAAAAGTGGTTTATCGAGCAGATGAAGGAACTTGTGGAGGAGGAGCAGACGCTTCTCGCATGTAGGGGTGCGCTTCCCGCAGACGATCAGTTGATAAAGGCCAAGAAGGACGGGTTTTCCGACAAGTATCTGAGTATTCTGCTGGATCTTCCGGAGCAGGAGATCCGCGAACGCCGCATTGCGCTGGGCGTGGAGGAGGCCTGGGAGGGCGTCCATGTGAGCGGTACGCCCGACAGCGCGTATTATTATTCCACTTATAATGCGCCGGACAAGAATCCCGTTCGCACGGATAAGCCCAAGGTGATGATCTTGGGCGGCGGGCCGAACCGCATCGGGCAGGGCATCGAGTTCGATTACTGCTGCGTACATGCGGCGCTGGCGTTGAAAAAGCTGGGATTTGAGACCATTATCGTCAACTGCAATCCCGAGACGGTGTCCACGGATTACGACACTTCCGACAAGCTCTATTTCGAGCCTTTGACCTTGGAGGACGTGCTGAGCATTTACAAGAAAGAGCAGCCGGTGGGCGTGATTGCTCAGTTCGGCGGACAGACTCCCTTGAATCTGGCGGCGGAGCTGGAGAAAAACGGTGTGCGGATTCTGGGAACCTCTCCTTCCGTCATTGATCTGGCGGAGGACAGAGATCAGTTCCGCGCCATGATGGATAAGCTGGAGATTCCCATGCCGGAATCCGGCATGGCCACTACCGTGGAGGAGGCGCTGGGAATAGCCCATGAGATCGGCTACCCCGTGATGGTGCGTCCCTCCTATGTGCTGGGCGGCCGCGGGATGGAGGTTGTGTATAACGACGAGAACCTTGCGGGTTATATGCAGGCAGCAGTGGGCGTGACGCCGGATCGGCCGATTTTGATTGACCGGTTTTTAAATCATGCCACGGAGTGCGAGGCGGATGCGATCAGCGACGGCACCCATGCCTTTGTACCTGCGGTGATGGAGCATATCGAGCTGGCCGGCGTTCACTCGGGCGATTCCGCCTGCATTATCCCCTCCAAGCATATCTTAGAGGAGAATGTGGCGACCATCAAGGAATACACCCGGAAGATTGCGGAGGAGATGCATGTGCAGGGATTGATGAATATGCAGTATGCCATCGAGAAAGGCAAGGTGTATGTGCTGGAGGCGAATCCCAGAGCGTCCCGCACCGTGCCGCTGGTGTCCAAGGTGTGCAATATCCGCATGGTGCCGCTGGCCACGGAGATCATCACGGCGGATATCACGGGGAAGCCTTCTCCCGTCCCCGGTTTAAAGGAGCAGGATATTCCTTATTACGGCGTAAAAGAAGCGGTCTTCCCCTTCAATATGTTTCAGGAGGTTGATCCCGTTCTGGGACCGGAGATGCGATCCACCGGAGAGGTGCTGGGATTGTCTGCTTCCGTAGGCGAGGCGTTTTTCAAGGCGCAGGAGGCGACCCAGACGAGGCTTCCTTTGAGCGGCACGGTGCTGATCAGCGTAAACCGCAAAGATAAGGATGAGGTGGTGGAAGTGGGCAGGGCATTTCAGGAGGCCGGATTCAAGATTTTGGCTACCGGGAATACCTGCGCGCTGCTGAACGAGGCGGGGGTTGCCGCCGAGCTTGTGAAAAAGCTTTATGAGGGCAGACCTAATGTACTGGATCTGATCACCAACGGCGAAATCGATCTGATCATCAATTCTCCCGTGGGGAATGACAGCGTCCATGACGACAGCTATCTGAGGAAGGCGGCTATCAAGGCAAAGATTCCTTATATGACGACCATCGCTGCCGCCAAGGCGACCGCGGAGGGCATCCTGTATGTGCAGAAAGCCGGAAACGGCGAGGTGCATTCCCTGCAGAGGCTTCACGGGCAGATTCAGGACAAATGAGTTCACGGGCAAAGCGTGGAAAACAGAGAATGGGAAAATGATAATATGACCTGCAGGTCAAAATTGGAAACAGCGGCTTGGATCGGCGGATCCGGCCGCTGTTTTCAATTTGACTGTAACGTTTTCGCTGAAGCCGTGTCATATCATATGAAGACCTGTAAATGTTTACAAAAGCAAGCTGTGGAGAGGAGGGGATGCGTTTGTGGAGCTGGATGATTTATATGGTGAATATGCACAGATGATCTACCGCTTCATTTATTTGAAGTGCCATGATAAAGAATTGGCGGAGGACATTACGCAGACCACCTTTTTAAAGGCCGTCACGCGGATTGATTCCTTTCGGGGAGCGTGCAAACTGTCCACATGGCTCTGCCAGATTGCCCAAAACGAATACCGGAACGAGTGCCGCAGACGCGGCAGGACACAGTCCTATGACGAATACGTGGAACACAGCGGGGAGCGGGCTGCGGCGCAGGAAGCGTATGTCCCTGATGTGATGATCGAGAAAATCATCCGGAAGGAGCAGGCGGACAGGGTCAGAAGCCTCATTCATTCCCTGAAGGAACCCTACAAGGAAGTTTTTATGCTGCGGGTGTACGGGGAGTATTCTTTCGGGGAGATCGGGGAACTGTTCCAGAAAAACGATACTTGGGCCAGAGTGACGTATTATCGGGCAAAGGCAAAAATCCTAGAGGCATTCAAGAAGGAGGATCCACATGAAATGTAATATTGCCAGAGATCTGCTTCCGCTGTATTTCGACGGTTTGTGCAGCGGGGAGACCGGAGCGCAGCTGGAAGAACATTTGGAACATTGCGAAAGCTGTAGTCAATTAAAGCGGGAATTGGAGTCCGAGCGGGAGTGGATCGAGGAAAGCCAGAGCTGGAATCCGCCCATAGCGCCGCTCAAAAAGATCAGAAAGAAGATGCGCAGAAAGAATGCCGCCATTGCAGCCTGCGCCGGCCTCCTGCTCGTTCTGGCGGCGGCTGTCGCAATACTTGCCTACGGGCAGATCGCCCGGAAAGGAATTAGTTTTGAACTGTTATACGATGCGGTGAGGTTCCGGCAGATCGGGCGGGAATTTGCGGACGGGAATATAGCGCCTTTGTATCGCACGCTTTCGACGGGCTATGAGCTGCAGGATGCGGAATCCAATGCGGTGCGCATGGCCTATACGGAGCGGGAGATCTACGATCAAGAGATGCAGGAAGCCATTCTTGAAAAATACCATCAATACTTTGACGGGAAGTCGCTGGCCTACCGCGGCATTGAGGAGATCGGGTATACGGAATCGGTGAGAATGGGCGGGAACCGCACGCTGGTGATCGTACTGAAATTCGAGGGAGAAGGGCCGATGGAGTATTATCTTTCCCTGTATAAGACGCTGGACGGGCAGTTTCTGGCGGACGATTATTTCGGTGCGCCATATTTGACTTATGCGCGCGGAGGGGCGCAGGAGGAACCTGACGCAGAATATACGGAGCCTTATCACACGGAGGACACGATTTTTTCCTGTCTGCCCAATCGGCTGAAAGAGGTGGATCTCTATGTCATGCGGCAGATCGTTTCGGCTTCCGGGCAGCGCGCCTTGGCGGGAGACACGGTGCTGGCACAGAACGGACAGATGCGGTTAAACATCAAATCGGAACAGGATCTGGCGGACGGCACGGATCTTCTGCGGGAGGAGTGCAACGAGCGCTTAAAGGATCTGGCCGGACAGGGTTATTATGTGACGGATATCACATGGAACGTCAGAGACTATGACCGGGCGCGGCATCTGTACCGATATGAGATTACCGTGGAGCTGACCGATCAGGAGAGCCTTGAGCGGGTCAAGTCCGTCATGGACTGCTACAGGCTTTCGGACACATTTGTGTATATTCCGGGAACCGATAAACGATATGTGGAAGATTCCACATCGGAACTTGCGGTGATGCCGAAGTGATTTCTGCGTATATTTTTGGGAAACGAACACATCCTATGATTCATAAAACAGTGTGTCCCGGCGTCGGAGGAAGACGGGACGTCAAAGGAGGATATGGGATGGATGCAAGTACGATCGAACTGTTGAAAGAGTGCAGCTCCGGCTGTCATATGGCGATGCAGAGCGTGAAGAAGATGCGGGAGTACACGAAGGATTCCAAGCTGAACGACCTGCTGGAGGCTTATGGGGAAAAACACCGGAAGCTGGAGGGAGAGATTGCCGATCGGTTAAAGAGCGGCGGCAAATACGAGAGCGAGCCTGCCAAGATGGCGGAGATCATGGCGGCAACCGAGATGAATGTGAAAATGTTCATGCATCCCGACGACCGTCAGGTGGCCAAAATTATGATGGACGGCTGCAATATGGGGATTCAGTCCGTCAGCGGTTATGTGAACAAATATCCGGACGCCTCGAAAGAGAGCCGGGATATCGCAAAAGAACTGATCGACATCGAGGAGAATTTTATGCAGGAGATGAAGGGATTTGTGTAGTTCTTGACTCCCTTTTTAGGCATCTGCGCCGTTTTCGGGCATATATTTTAGAAAACCCAAATGCTCGGAGTGTCTTATGAAAACCAAAATAGAATGGAAGCAGCTGGCGGCCAACATTGCGATTGCTCTGGGAGCGGGACTGCTCTCTACCGTGCTTGCGCCCGGTATCGCCCAATCCTACGAAACGCTGTATCGGCCGCCGCTTGCGCCGCCGGGGTGGGTGTTTCCCGTGGTGTGGAGCATCCTCTATGTGTTGATGGGCATTGCGTCTTATCTGATTGTGCGCAATCCCACCGGGGAGGCGCGCCGGACGGCGTTGTATTACTATGGCGTCCAGCTTGTGGTGAACCTGCTGTGGCCGGTGATTTTCTTCCGGTTCGGAGCCTATGGCACGGCGTTTTTCTGGCTGCTGCTTCTGTGGTATCTGGCGTTTATGACCGGTCGGAAATTCTTTGAATTGAACCGTGCCGCGGGCAGGCTGTTTCTGCCCTATTTGGCATGGCTTACGTTTGCCGCTTATCTGAATCTGGCGATCGCGGTTGCGGAGCGGTAAAATTAAGTGCTTTACTTTTGATGTCCGGGAGAGTATGATACAGATAAATACTTGACAGGAGGACTGGATCATGGCGAATTTAAAAGGTACGAAAACAGAGGCAAATCTTCAGGCGGCTTTTGCGGGCGAGTCTATGGCGCGCAATAAGTACAGTTATTTTGCTTCCAAGGCAAAGAAGGACGGTTATGTGCAGATTGCGGCGATTTTTGAGGAGACTGCGGCCAACGAGAAGGAACACGCAAAAATGTGGTATAAACTTCTCAACGGCGGAATCGGCAGCACGGCGGAGAATCTGAAAGCGGCTGCAGAGGGCGAGAATTACGAGTGGACGGACATGTATGCGCAGTTTGCCAAGGACGCCAGAGCGGAAGGTTTCGAGGAGATTGCCAAGCTGTTTGAAGGCGTTGCGGCGATCGAGAAAGAACATGAGGAGCGTTACAGAAGACTCCTTGCAAACGTGGAGAACGGGTTGGTATTCTCGAAGGACGGCGACAAGATTTGGCAATGTTCCAACTGTGGACATATCTGCGTGGGGCAGCAGGCTCCCGAGGTGTGTCCCGTGTGTGCGCATCCGCAGGCATATTTCCAGATCAAAGCCGAGAATTATTGATCGGCGCGGACGATGGATCGGCAGGAGACTGCATCCCATGAAAAGGAGCGGTTTTCTGCCGTTTTTTGTCGGAAATTTTTAAAAATATTTAAATTTAGCACTTTTCATGAGGAACTTTTGCCCCCCAAAGGCGTCTTATGATACAGAGCGATGATCTGTCGCCGGAGCGGAATACAATAGAAAAGGAAATAGGACATGAAAGATACGGAAATTTTGGATTTATACTGGGAGCGCAACGAACATGCAATCGCCGAAACCCAAAAAAGTTATGGCAATTACTGTTACAGTATCGCCTACCATATTCTGCGCGCCAGAGAGGACTCGGAGGAGTGTGTCAACGACACATGGCTGAGGGCGTGGAACGCCATACCTCCCAGCCGTCCGCAGAGGCTGGCGCTTTTTCTTGGCACCATTACCCGCAACTTGTCCTTCGACAGATGGAAGTATAAAAACACCTTGAAACGGGGGAATGGAGAGATGGAGGTCACGTTGGACGAGCTGGCGGAATGCGTGCCGGCAGCAGGAAGCACGGAGGATGCGGTGGAGGAAGCGCAACTCCAGAGGAGTCTGAATGTTTTTCTGGGTACTTTGAAGGAACGTGAGCGGAATGTTTTCCTGCGCAGGTATTGGTATGCGGAAGAGTATCAGGAGATCGCAGACCGCTACGGACTCAAACTCAACACGGTGAAGACCACTCTTTTCCGGGTGCGCGGGAAACTGAAGGCCTATCTGGAACAGGAGGGCGTCGTCTTATGAAAATGACAGATCAGAAAAATGCGGATCAGAAAAACGCAAATCAAGCGGGGCGGACGCAGGAGGCACAGGATAGAGAAGAGGTAAGGCGCAGGGAAGGGGCAATGCGGCTTTTCAGCGCACTCTCGGGTGTGGACGAGGCGTATCTTGCCGCCTGTGAGTCCGCCGGCAAAGTCTCGGCCTTTCCCGGGTTCGGCAGTTTGGCGCGCAGATACGGCGGCGCGTTTGCAGCGGCTCTGTGTCTCGCCGTGCTGGGCGTCGGCTATCTCACGCTGCGGACGCCTTTTGGGATAAAATATGCCAATGACATGACTTCTGAGAGTGCCGCCAGAAGCGGAGGGACGACTTATGAAGGTGTCGCCGGACAGCCTGAGGCGGCGGAGGACGCCGATGAAGCTTTGCTTGCGGCACAGTCCGCCAACGAGCCGAAAGCGGTGGAATCTCAATCCATGGCAGAGGCCGGGGGGAGCGGCGCCGCAGAAAGCCTGCAATCCTCGAAAGCACAGTCGGACAACGGACAATCGTCAAACGCACAGACGGACGGTCTGTCGCCGGACAATAAGCTTGACAGGGAAGATACGACAGATCAACATGCAGAAATGAGGGAATTGACCTTGGAACAGGCCAAAGCGCTGGCGGTGGTCGGCGGCTATCTGCCTAAGGACTGGCCCGCACAGGGGGAGATCACGCATCTTGAGGGAGATGACACGGAGGGGGCTGAGCGGATATCCGTGACTTGGACCTATGCCAATCAATGGGATACCTTCCTGCTGTCGGTGGAAAATCTGGGGACGGAGCTTCCGTCCTATGTAAAAGAAGCGCTTGCGGACAAAGAAAAGCCCGAGACATATGATGAAAGCTTATATGACATTCCGTATGCGGAGACGGTTCCGAGAGCATATTGGACCGTGTTTCAAGATCCGGTTTTTGAGGAGGATGCCTTTGACAAGGATTGTGTGCGGGCCAGACTGCTCCCGCATTCCGGGGATGGCGGCGATACGGCGACGCCCGGAGGGCTTTTCAGCATCCTGTACCGGGCGGGAGATCAGTATGTGCTGCTGCGGTTCAACGGAAGGGGGAGCGTGGATGAGATCTGGGAGCTGTTAAATTCCATGGGCGGCAGATAGGCCGGATCATGATCGGATGCCATACGGAATCCACAGGGCGGAGAATACTCGATTTTTGCTCAGCGTTCCCAGCGGCCGGAAGCGCCGCAGGGCAGGATCAGGCCGGTTCCGGAGACGGGGAGTCCGATCTCTTTGGCCTCCACATGGCCGCCGAAACGTTTGGCGATGGCGGTGTGCAGCATATAGGAGAGTACTGCGGGCTGCAGCCCCGTGGTGTAGGAGTTGATCAGGAAAAAGAACGCCTGTTTGGAGAGCAGCCGGCTTGTCAATTCGATCAGGGGCCAGATATTCTCCTCAATTTTCCAGATTTCCCCCTTTGGTCCTCTGCCGTAGGAGGGCGGATCCATGATGATGCCGTCGTAGAGGTTGCCGCGGCGGATTTCCCGCTCCACAAATTTGACACAGTCGTCCACCAGATAGCGGATGGGTGCGCCGCTCAAACCGGACGCCGCAGCGTTTTCTTTGGCCCATCCCACCATGCCCTTGGAGGCGTCCACATGGGTGACGGCGGCTCCCGCGGCGGCCGCGGAGAGCGTTGCGCCGCCGGTATAGGCGAAGAGATTCAGCACTCTCACCGGGCGGCCGGGAGTTTCCGACAGGACGTTTCGGATTTTCCTGCCGAACCATTCCCAGTTGACTGCCTGTTCAGGGAAAAGTCCCGTGTGTTTGAAGCTGAAAGGCTTTAGGCGGAATGTCAGGCCGCCGTCTGCCGCAGGAAAAATTGCCTCGCCGGCATACCGGATGCTCCACTCGTCCGGCAGGTCGAAAAACTCCCACTGTCCGCCGCCCTTGGCGTTTCGGTGATAGTGGCCGTTTTTCCGTTTCCATCCCGGGTGGGAATGGGGCGTCGTCCAGATGACCTGAGGATCCGGCCGCACCAGAATATAATCTCCCCAGCGCTCCAGCCTCTCGCCGGAGGAGGTGTCCAATACTTCATAATCTGTCCAATTGGAGGCAATCCACATCGTATCTGCAATCCTTTCTAAAATATAGATTCCAAATAGGCATTCCATGCTCAAAATCTTCTTATGGCACTAACTATACAGGATTCCAAGCCGGTTTGCAAGGGGATTGGAAAACGGCTTTGTAACGCGCGCTGCGATTTTCTATTGACTTGTGCCCCGATAAAAGGTAAACTTTGTATAAAAATGTGCAGAAGGCCGCCTTCATTCCGGCGGCGGACGTGCGAATGAGGAGGAGCAAGTATGACACAGGTTGTTTGGATGCTGGTGGCGTTTGCCGCCTATCTGCTGTTGATGGTGGGTGTGGGCGCATATTATTCCGGCAAAAACGCAAGCGCGGAAGATTATTTTCTGGGCGGCAGAAAACTGGGAGGATTCGTGGCGGCTTTGTCCGCGCAGGCCTCCGATATGAGCGGATGGCTTTTGATGGGGCTGCCCGGTTCCATTTATCTGGCGGGAGTCGGCGGAGACGGCTGGGTGGCGCTGGGACTCTTTGTGGGGACGGTTTTAAACTGGCTCCTGATTTCCAAAAGGCTGCGCCGCTATACGATCAGGGCGAACAATTCCCTGACCCTGCCTTCCTATTTTGAGAATCGGTTTCATGACAAAAAGAGGATTCTGATGGTGGTGTCCTCGGTGACGATCGTAATCTTTTTTCTGGTGTATTGCGCTTCCGCTCTGGCGGCGGGCGGACAGCTCTTTGAGTCGCTTTTCGGATGGGATTACAGGCTGGCTTTGACCATCGGAGCCATCGTTATTCTGGTTTATACGTTTCTGGGCGGATTTTCCGCGGTATGCGTGACGGATTTTATCCAAGGGATGCTGATGCTGGTGGCGCTTCTGGCGATTCCGATCATCGCCCTGATCGTGATGCGCGGGGACGGCTTGTCGGTGAGCGCGGGACTTGCGGCCAACACGCTGCCGGGGACTGCGGATGATTTTGTGAATATCATGAAGTACAAGAACGGAAATAACACGTTCATCAATATCATCTCCGGTCTGGGCTGGGGGCTGGGGTATTTCGGGATGCCTCATATTCTGGTGCGCTTCATGGCGGTTAAGGATGAGAAGGAGCTGAAAAAGTCCAAGGTGACAGCCATTATCTGGGTGGCTTTGTCCCTGTTTTTCGCATGTCTGATCGGTGTGATCGGGCGCGCGTTCCTTGCGCCGGATGCATTGGTGGAGTCCGGGAGCGAGAAAGTCTTCATCCATATGATCGTGGAACTGTTGTCGAACCGTTTGAAAGCGCCGTTTATCGCAGGGCTTTTCCTGTGCGGTATTCTGGCGGCGATCATGTCCACCGCGGATTCTCAGCTTCTGGTGAGCGCTTCAAGTGTGGCGGAGGATATCTATAAGGGGCTGGTGAACAAAAAAGCCGACAATAAGAAGGTGCTTTTGATCAGCCGGATCACGGTGCTTGTGATCGCCGTGCTGGCCTATGTGATCGCGCTGAATCCCCAGAATACCATCATGGGGCTGGTGTCCAATGCATGGGCAGGTCTGGGTGCGGCGTTTGGGCCTTTGGTTCTCATGTCCCTGTTCTGGAAGAGATGCAATTTTCAGGGCGCTGTGGCGGGTATCGTGTCGGGGGCTTTGACGGTGATCGTGTGGGATTATATTCCGCTGGTCGGCGGTGCAACCGTGGGTGCGGTGACAGGGCTGTACTCTCTGGTGGTGGGATTTGCGGTGAGTCTTTTGATGATCGTGGCGGTGAGCCTTTGCACCAAAGCACCCTCTGCGGAGATGCTGCAGGAGTTTGAGGACGTCAATAACAATCAGCTTGCGTCGTGAAGAATACAGGTGATAGGGGAATTTTCATCGGATGAATATACGGAATAGGAACATGCGCAAGGCGGCCCCGTTTCTGGTGGCCGCCGCTTCCGTTTTGTGGGGGCTTTTGTTTTTGTTTGTGAGAGAGTTGAGCGGGGCGGGATTCTCCGCGATGGACATTGTGTGCGTGAGGGCCTATGGGAGCGTGCTGTTCCTTTTCCCGGGGCTGTTTGCGGCGAACCGGAAACTTCTGCGGGTGCATTTTCGGGATTTGTGGTGTTTTGTGGGAACGGGCGTTTTTAGCATCGTGTTTTTCAGTTACTGTTTTTTTAGCAATGTGGAGATTTCCACCGCCGCCTTTGCCTCAATTTTAATGTATACTTCCCCGGTGTGGGTCGCGCTTTTGTCCGCCATTTTTTTCAAAGAAAAGATCAATGGCAGGAAGGCGGCTGCGCTTGCCATGGCGCTGCTTGGGTGCGTCTTGGTCAGCGGCGTTTCGGGGGGGATGGATGCGGTAAGCCTCCGCGGTATTCTGCTGGGGATCGGCTCCGGCGTCGGCTACGGACTCTACAGTATCTTTGGAAGATTTGCCCTAAACCGCGGCGCGCATCCCATGACAGTGGTGGCTTATACGTTTCTGTTTGCCTGTGCGGGGGTGCTGCCCTTTGTGCGGATTTCTTCTATTGTAAGTCGCTTTGTCGAAAATCCCCCGCTGCTGCTTCCGGCGCTTGCCATGGCGTTTTTCACCACGGCGCTGTCGTTTTCTCTCTACACGCTCGGGCTGCGTTATCTGGAACCCGGCCGGGCGGCGGTGCTGGCGACGCTGGAACCGATCGTCACAGCGCTGGCGGGGAGTGTTCTATACAAAGAGACGATCAGCGCGGCAATGGGGGCGGGAATCGTGCTGGTGCTGGCGGCTTCCGTGCTGATTGTGAGGGCGGGAGAATGATTGTATGCAAAAAAATACAAAAAAAATACAATTCCGGTAAAAAAATGCTTGCAAAGCAGCCTAACTCCATGTATACTAGATTTTGCTGTGGCATGATAGCTTTGAAGCGTGAGGTTGCTGATAATCAGCAATGGTTATCAGGTTTTCCGTGGAGCGAATGTCAAGTTAGGAAACTGACGACAAGTCACTGTACCAGGAGAAGGAATTCTCCGATGGTCTGTCCGGACAGAGCGGGTGAAAGCCCGGCACCGGCGGAAACGATGTGTAGGTTGAGGACCCGAGATACGTTGCTAAGGGTTCGGGACACACACGGGAGAGTGTACAGTCACCGCTTGTCGTACTGAAAGCAGTCGGCCGTCTGAAAGCAGAGCGCTGGGACGGAAGAAGGCTTTGAATCAAAAGTGCGAAAAGGAGGCGACTTTTTTTATGGCAAGTCAAGTAATGAGAATTACACTGAAAGCTTATGAGCATCAGCTTGTGGATGCATCTGCCAAGAAAATCATCGAAACGGTAAAGAAGAACGGTTCTCAGGTGAGCGGACCGGTTCCCCTTCCCACCAAGAAGGAGGTCATCACGATTCTGAGAGCGGTACACAAGTACAAGGACTCCAGAGAGCAGTTCGAGCAGAGGACCCACAAGAGACTGATCGACATCATCGCGCCCACCCAGAAGACGGTGGATGCGCTGCAGAGACTCGAGATGCCCGCAGGTGTATACATTGACATTAAGATGAAGAATAAGTAAAACAAGCAAACCTCTACTTAGACGTATGAACGGATTTTGGAAGCGCCGCTTCCGCAACGTAAAGATCCGGTCCGCTATGTAGAACAAAAACGGAGGTAAACATGAAAAAAGCAATTTTGGCAACAAAAGTCGGAATGACTCAGATTTTTGGCGAGGACGGAACGCTGATCCCCGTAACCGTACTGCAGGCAGGCCCCTGTGTGGTAACGCAGATTAAGACCCCTGAGAACGACGGTTACAGCGCGGTGCAGGTCGGTTTCGTGGACAAGAAGGACCGGTATGCGGACGGCAGCAAGGAAGTGATCCACAGACATGGCGTGAACAAGGCTGAACAGGGTCATTTCAAGAAGGCGGGCGTAAGCTCTAAGCGTTATGTGCGGGAGCTGAAGTTCGAGAATGCGCAGGAGTACGCGCTGGGCGCAGAGATCAAGGCCGATATCTTTGAGACGGGCGACAAAGTGGACGCCACCGCGATTTCCAAAGGTAAAGGATTTCAGGGCGCAATCAAGAGACTGGGACAGCACAGAGGTCCTATGAAGCACGGTTCCAAATTCCATCGTCATCAAGGTTCCAACGGTGCGTGTTCCTCGCCCAGCCGTGTGTTCAAAGGCAAAGGGATGCCCGGACATATGGGATGTGTGAAAGTAACCGTTCAGAATCTTGAGGTGGTCAGAGTGGATGCCGACAAGAATCTTCTTCTGGTAAAGGGTGCAGTACCCGGAGCGAAGAAGGCGCTGGTGACCATCAAAGAAACCACGAGAGTGGAAGCATAAAAGCACGTCCGGCGGACGTGCGGCGAAAGGAGGGCCAATCAGATGGCAAACGTATCTGTTTATAATATGGAAGGCAAGGAAGTCGGCACAATCGAATTGAGCGATGCGGTATTTGGTGTTAAGGTAAACGAACACCTGGTACACATGGCGGTTGTGCAGCATCTTGCAAATAATCGTCAGGGAACCCAGAAGGCAAAGACCCGTTCCGAGGTATCCGGCGGCGGAAGAAAACCTTGGAGACAAAAAGGAACCGGTCATGCGAGACAGGGTTCGACCAGAGCGCCTCAGTGGACCGGCGGCGGCGTCGTGTTCGCTCCCGTTCCCAGAGACTATTCCTTCAAGCTCAACAAGAAAGAGAAGCAGGCAGCGCTGAAGTCCGCTCTCAGCGACAAGGTGGCAGGCAGCAATCTGCTGGTGCTGGATGAGCTGAAATTTGACGAGATCAAGACCAAGAAGTTCGTGAATGTGATGAACAACTTAAAGGTCGAGAAAGGTCTGGTGGTCATTGCGGAGAACGACGCAAACGTTGTAATGTCGGCAAGAAACGTGGCCGACGTCAGCACCAGTCTGGTCAACGAGATCAATGTCTATGACATCATGAAAGCAAAGACGGTGGTTCTGACTAAGGACGCCGTGGCAAAGATTGAGGAGGTGTACGCATAATGGCAGATATTAAATACTATGACGTAATCCTCAAACCGGTGATTACCGAGAAGAGTATGGCCGGCATGGGCGAGAAGAAGTATACGTTTCTGGTTCATACACAGGCCAATAAGTCCCAGATCAAAGAGGCCGTGGAGAAAATGTTTGAGGGTACCAAGGTGAAGAAGGTAAACACCATAAACATGGACGGCAAGAATAAGAGACGCGGCACGGTGACGGGCAAGACGGCCAAGACCAAGAAAGCGATCGTGCAGCTCACTGAGGACAGCAAAGAGATCGAGATTTTTGCAGGCCTGTAAAAATCCCGGAAACCTCTGCATGTGTCAGGGTTTAGGTATGCGGCGCATATGCGCTGCGCAAAGAATCAAGCAGAAAAGGAGAAAGAACAATGGGAATCAAGACATATAATCCCTATACACCATCCAGAAGAAATATGACCGGTTCCGATTTTTCCGAGATTACCAAGAAGACTCCCGAGAAGAGTCTCTGCACGTCTCTGAAGAAAAACGCCGGACGTAACAATCAGGGTAAAATTACCGTGAGACACCGCGGCGGCGGATCCAGAAGAAAATACAGAATCATTGATTTCAAGAGAAATAAGGACGGTATTCCCGCAACCGTAATCGGTATCGAATACGATCCCAACAGAAGCGCTAACATCGCGCTCATCAGCTATGCAGACGGGCAGAAGGCATATATCCTTGCACCCGAGGGACTGACCGACGGCATGAAGGTGATGAACGGTTCCGAGGCGGAAGTGAGAGTCGGCAACTGTCTGCCGCTTGCCAACATTCCCGTCGGTACGCAGGTACACAACATTGAGTTATATCCCGGAAAGGGCGGCCAGATGGTTCGTTCCGCCGGAAACAGCGCACAGCTGATGGCAAAGGAAGGCAAGTACGCAACCCTGCGTCTTCCCTCCGGCGAGATGAGAATGGTTCCCTTGGTCTGCCGCGCTACGGTAGGCGTGGTAGGAAACGGAGACCACAACCTGATCAACATCGGTAAGGCAGGACGCAAGCGCCACATGGGCATCCGTCCCACTGTCCGCGGATCTGTCATGAACCCCAACGACCATCCTCACGGCGGCGGCGAAGGCAAAACCGGTATCGGACGTCCCGGTCCTTCCACTCCTTGGGGCAAGCCTGCTCTTGGTCTTAAGACCCGCAAGAAGAAAAAGGCTTCCAACAAGTTGATCGTGAGAAGACGCGACGGCAGGGCAATCAAATAATTGAGGAGGAGAAAAGACAATGGCTAGATCACTGAAAAAAGGACCTTTTGCAGATGCAAGTCTGTTGAAGAAAGTGGATGCTTTAAATGCAGCAGGACAGAAGCAGGTCATCAAGACCTGGTCCCGCCGTTCGACAATCTTCCCTTCTTTTGTGGGGCATACGATCGCCGTTCATGACGGCAGAAAGCATGTTCCCGTATATGTGACCGAAGATATGGTAGGACACAAGCTCGGCGAGTTCGTAGCCACCAGAACCTACAGAGGCCACGGAAAAGACGAGAAGAAGTCCAAGGTAAGATAAGTCAAAAATAGAAATTGGGAGCTATAAACGCAGCGCCGCCCGGGAGGGCGCGTCACGGGCGAAATTTCCCGAGTCCATACTGCGGCGCAGAAGCCGTAGCGGATGCGTTTTCACATGAGTCTGAAAAGGAGGACAAATCTATGGCTAAAGGACATAGATCACAGATCAAGAGAGAGAGAAACGCGCAGAAGGATACCAGACCTTCCGCAAAGCTGTCTTATGCAAGAATATCCGTTCAGAAGGCCTGCTTCGTGCTGGATGCAATCAGAGGAAAAAATGTGCAGACCGCACTGGCCATTCTGGAATACAATCCCAGATACGCTTCCGGCGTAATCAAGAAGCTGCTTCAGTCAGCGATTGCAAACGCCGAGAACAACAACGGTATGAATACCGAGAACCTTTATGTTGCGGAGTGCTATGCAAATAAAGGACCTACCATGAAACGTGTGAGACCCCGCGCACAGGGCAGGGCTTACAGAATCGAAAAGAGAATGAGCCACATCACCATCGTGCTCGACGAGAAGAAGTAGGGAAAGGAGCAAATAGTAAATGGGACAGAAAGTTAATCCTCACGGCCTGAGAGTCGGTATTATCAAAGATTGGGATTCCAGATGGTATGCAGAAGGCGAATTCGCCGAGTATCTTGCAGAAGACCACAAGATCAGAAAATATCTGAAAAAGAAACTGTACAGCGCGGGTGTTTCCAAGATTGAGATCGAGAGAGCATCCGACAGAGTAAAGGTGATCATCTACACCGCAAAGCCCGGCGTTGTCATTGGCAAGGGCGGCGCTGAGATCGAGATCACCAAGAACGAGTTAGCCAAGATGACCGACAAGAAGGTTCTGGTTGACATCAAAGAGATCAAGAGACCGGACAGAGACGCACAGCTTGTGGCGGAGAATATCGCACAGCAGCTGGAGAACCGTGTATCCTACAGACGTGCCGTGAAGTCCTGCATGGGCAGAACCATGAAGGCGGGCGCGCTGGGCATCAAAGCGGCATGTGCAGGCCGTCTGGGCGGTGCAGATATTGCGAGAAGCGAATTTTACAGCGAGGGTACCATTCCCCTTCAGACCTTGAGAGCAGACATCGATTACGGCTTTGCCGAAGCGGACACCACCTATGGCAAGGTAGGCGTTAAGGTTTGGATTTATAAAGGTGAGGTACTTCCTACAAAAGCAAATCAAGAGGAAGGGAGCGATAAATAATGTTAATGCCGAAGAGAGTTAAGCGCCGTAAACAGTTCCGCGGTTCCATGTCCGGCAAAGCCCTGAGGGGCAACACGCTCACCTACGGTGAGTTCGGTCTGGTGGCTACGGAGCCTTGTTGGATCAAATCCAATCAGATTGAGGCAGCGCGTATTGCACTTACCCGTTATACGAAACGTACCGGTAAAGTCTGGATCAAGATTTTCCCGGATAAACCTGTAACTGCGAAACCTGCCGAGACCCGTATGGGTTCCGGTAAAGGTACTTTAGAATACTGGGTAGCGGTTGTGAAGCCCGGCCGTGTGATGTTCGAGATCGCAGGCGTTCCGGAGGAATCCGCACGCGAGGCGCTTCGTCTGGCTATGCACAAACTCCCCTGCAAGTGTAAAATCGTTTCTAAAGCAGATTTGGAAGGCGGTGTATCATAATGAAATCTAGCGAATATTTGAAAGAGTTGAAAACCAAGTCCGATGCAGAGCTGGCGGCAGAGTTGACGGCAGCCAAGAAAGAACTTTTCAATTTGAGATTCCAGAACGCGACCAATCAGCTGGACAACACGGCAAGAATCAAGGAAGTGAGAAAAAACATTGCCCGGATTCAGACCGTGATCACTGAGAAGGCCAGAGCGTAGGAATTGCCAAGGCAATTCAGGAAAATCGTTTCCCGATTTGCCTGATATAGAAAAGGTGAAAGGAGAATCATCGTGGAAAGAAATTTGAGAAAGACACGTACCGGCAAGGTTGTTAGCAATAAGATGGACAAAACGATTGTTGTGGCAATCGAGGATCATGTAAAGCATCCTCTCTACAACAAGATCGTGAAGAGAACCTATAAGCTGAAGGCACATGATGAGAACAACGAGTGTAACATCGGCGATACCGTTAAGGTGATGGAGACCAGACCCCTGTCCAAGGACAAGAGATGGAGACTGATCGAAATCGTAGAGAAAGTGAAATAGGAGGTTAGGTCATGGTTCAGCAGGAGACAAGATTGAAAGTTGCCGATAACACCGGTGCGAAAGAACTGCTCTGCATCCGCGTTATGGGCGGCTCTACCAGAAGATATGCGCAGATTGGCGATGTGATTGTTGCTTCCGTCAAAGATGCAACACCAGGCGGCGTTGTAAAGAAGGGCGATGTGGTAAAAGCGGTTGTGGTCCGCACCGTGAAAGGCACGCGCCGCAAGGACGGCTCCTACATCAGATTCGACGAGAATGCGGCCGTAATTATCAAAGATGACAAGACCCCCAGAGGAACCCGTATCTTTGGGCCGGTTGCAAGAGAGCTTCGTGAGAAACAGTTTATGAAGATCGTTTCTCTGGCTCCCGAAGTATTATAAGGAGGTGCCATATGTCAACAATGAAAATCAAAAAGGGTGATACCGTGCGGGTAATCACAGGCAAAGACAATGGCGCAGAGGGCAAGGTTCTCTCTGTAGACGTAAAGAATCACAGGGTTCTGGTGGAGGGAATCAACAAGATCACCAAGCATCAGAAGCCTTCTCAGGGCAATCCAAACGGCGGTATCGTCGAGAAGGAAGCTCCTATTGATATTTCAAACGTGATGCTCGTTGTAAAGGGCAAGCCCACCAGAGTCGGTTTCAGAATGGAGGGGGACAAGAAAGTCCGCTATGCCAAGGCTACCGGCGAAGTAATTGATTAATCGATGGGAAGGAGGAAAAACAAGTGGCAAGACTGAAAGACTATTACAATAACGAAATCGTTGTGGCAATGACCAAGAAGTTCGGTTACAAGAACGTGATGGAAGTGCCTAAGCTTGACAAGATTGTAGTGAATATGGGCGTCGGCGAGGCGAAGGACAATGCGAAGGTTTTGGAGAACGCCGTTTCCGATATGGAGACCATCACTGGACAGAAAGCCGTTCTCACCAAGGCAAAGAATTCCGTGGCAAACTTCAAGATTCGTGAGGGCATGGCAATCGGATGCAAGACCACGCTGCGCGGCGAAAAGATGTATGAATTCCTCGACCGTCTGGTGAATCTGGCGCTTCCCCGTGTGCGTGACTTCAGAGGCGTCAATCCCAACGCGTTTGACGGCAGAGGAAACTATGCGTTGGGGATCAAGGAGCAGTTTATTTTCCCCGAGATCGAGTATGATAAGATCGACAAGACCAGAGGCATGGACATCATTTTCGTAACCACCGCCAAGACCGACGAAGAGGCGCGCGAGCTGTTGAGATTGTTCAACATGCCTTTCGCTAAATAATAAGGAGGTAAATTCTGATGGCTAAAACATCTATGAAAATTAAACAGCAGCGCAAACCGAAGTTCTCTACGCAGGCTTACACCCGTTGCAATATTTGTGGTCGTCCCCATTCAGTTCTGAGAAAATACGGAATCTGCAGAGTTTGCTTCCGTGAACTGGCATACAAGGGCGAGATTCCCGGCGTGAAGAAAGCAAGCTGGTAAGAAGGAGGAAATAGACAATGACAATGAGCGATCCTATTGCAGATATGCTGACAAGAATCCGTAACGCAAATACTGCAAAACACGACACGGTTGACGTTCCCTCTTCCAAGATGAAACTGGCTATCGCGCAGATTCTTTTGGAGGAAGGCTATATCAAGAAATATGACATCATTGATGACGGAAGTTTCAAGACCATCCATATTACCTTGAAGTACAATGCGGACAAGACGGAGAAGATCATTTCCGGTATCAAGAGAATCTCCAAGCCCGGTTTGCGCGTGTATGCGGGCAAGGAAGAGCTGCCCAGAGTACTCGGCGGACTTGGCATTGCGATCATTTCCACCAATCAGGGCGTTATCACCGACAAGAAGGCAAGGGAGTTGCAGGTTGGCGGCGAGGTTCTGGCATTTGTCTGGTAACACGACAAAAAGAATTTCTAAGGCGTCAAAGGACGCCGCCTAAGAAATTCTAAGTTTCGTCGGTAGTACGGTTGTCGGATGGAGGGATTGATACTCTAAGATGGAGCGATTCTTCCGGCGGCGCGGCTATAGAATGGAATGAAGTGGATTTAGTAAACAAAATATAGGAGGTACGGGCATGTCACGTATAGGAAGAATGCCAATCGCGGTTCCCGCAGGCGTAACTGTGGAAATTGCAGAAAATAACAAAGTGACCGTAAAAGGTCCCAAGGGTACCCTCGAGAGGGTACTGCCCGCCGAGATGGAGATCAAGCTGGAGGGCGCAGAAGTTTTGGTAAGCAGACCCAATGATTTGAAGAAGATGAAGTCTCTTCACGGCCTGACCAGAACACTGATCAACAATATGGTTGTCGGTGTTACGGAAGGCTATGAGAAGAAACTGGAGGTAAACGGCGTCGGTTACAGAGCCGCAAAGTCAGGCAAGAAGCTGACTTTGAGTCTGGGCTACTCCCATCCCGTGGAGATGGAGGATCCGGAAGGGCTGGAGACCACCGTGGAAGGCAATATCATTTCCGTAAAGGGTATCGACAAGGAAAAGGTTGGACAGTTTGCCGCCGAGATCAGAGACAAGAGAAGACCGGAGCCTTACAAGGGCAAGGGTATCAAGTATGTGGATGAGACGATCAGACGCAAGGTCGGCAAGACCGGTAAGAAATAATAGATAAGGAGAGTGTGAAGATGGTTAGTAAAGAATCAAGACAAAAGGTTCGTGTGAAAAAACACATGAGAATACGGAACCGCTTCAGCGGCACGGCCGAGAGACCGCGTCTTGCCGTGTTCAGAAGCAATAATCATATGTATGCTCAAATTATCGACGACACGGTCGGACACACGCTGGTAGCCGCCTCCACCGTGGAGAAGGATATCAAGGAGCAGCTGGAGCAGACGAACAATGTGGCGGCTGCAGCATACTTGGGAACCGTAATCGGCAAGAGAGCAGTCGAGAAGGGCATCAAGGAAGTCGTTTTCGACAGAGGCGGTTTTGTCTATCATGGCAAAGTTGCAGCATTGGCTGAGGCGGCCAGAGAAGCCGGCTTGGAATTCTAGGAAAGGAAGAGGAATACACCATGAAACATACGATCATAGATGCAAGCCAGTTGGAGCTGACAGACAAGGTTGTTACCATCAAACGTGTAGCCAAGACCGTAAAGGGCGGCCGGAACATGCGCTTTACCGCTCTGGTGGTTGTCGGAGACGGCAACGGTTATGTAGGCGCGGGACTTGGCAAGGCAGTCGAAATTCCCGAAGCGATCCGCAAGGGCAAAGAAGACGCGATGAAGCATATTGTGAAGATCGCACTGGACGAGAACAGTTCCATCACCCATGACTTTATCGGCAAGTATGGTTCGGCAAACGTTCTGCTGAAGAAAGCTCCCGAAGGTACCGGTATCATCGCCGGAGGTCCTGCCCGTGTGGTCTGCGAGCTTGCGGGCATCAAAAATATTCGTACCAAATCTCTTGGTTCCAACAATAAGCAGAACGTTGTTCTGGCTACCATCTCGGGCTTGAGCCAGCTCAAGTCTCCCGAAGAGGTTGCAAAGAGCCGCGGAAAGTCTGTTGAAGAGGTAATGGCATAGGAAGGAGAACGATCATGGCAGATAAGAAGTTAAAAATTACTTTGGTAAAGTCCACCATCGGCGCCGTGCCTAAGAACAAGGCGACCGTAGAGTCCATGGGACTTCGCAAGATTGGCCAGTCCATTATTCTTCCCGATAACGACTCTACCAGAGGGCAGATCCGCAAGGTTGGCTATTTGTTAAAAGTTGAAGAAGTTTAATCAGAAAAGGAGGTGCCAGAGATGGAATTATCCAATTTAAGACCCGCTGAAGGTTCCACACACAGCGATTTTAGAAGAGGCCGCGGACATGGTTCGGGCAACGGCAAGACCGCGGGCAAGGGACACAAAGGCCAGAAGGCTCGTTCCGGAGCGCCCAGACCCGGTTTTGAAGGCGGTCAGATGCCTTTGTACAGACGTATCCCCAAGAGAGGTTTCACCAACAGAAATTCCAAGGAGATCGTCGCTATCAATGTGAGCATTCTGGAGCGTTTTGACGACGGCGCTACGGTGGACGTGGATACGCTCATTGAAGCAGGTATTGTGAAAAACCCCAGAGATGGCGTCAAGATACTCGGAAACGGAGAACTTACCAAGAAACTCAATGTGAAGGTCAATGCCTACAGCGCATCTGCGAAAGAAAAAATCGAGGCTCTTGGTGGAAAAGCTGAGGTGATTTAATGCTTACGACACTCAAAAATGCATTGAAGATCAAAGAGATCAGACAGAAGCTTTTGTATACTTTCGGAATGCTGGTGATTATCAGACTGGGTTCCCAGCTGCCTGCGCCGGGTATTGACGGCGATTTCTTCAGAAACTGGTTTTCCAGTCAGGCGGGCGATGCATTCAGCTTCTTCGACGCGATTACCGGTGGTTCCTTTTTGAGTATGTCTATTTTTGCATTGAATATCAGCCCGTATATTACTTCCTCCATTATCATGCAGCTCTTGACCATTGCGATTCCCAAACTTGAGGAGATGCAGAGAGACGGTGAGGACGGCAGGAAGAAGATTGTGGCCATTACCAGATATGTGACGGTTGTGCTGGCTTTGATTCAGGCGACGGCAATGGCAATCGGTTTTGGGCGTCAGGGTTATCTGACAGATTACAATGCGCTGAGTGTAATCACCGCAGTCGCAGCGCTCACCGCGGGAAGTGCATTCCTGATGTGGGTAGGCGAGAGAATCACCGAGAACGGCGTGGGAAACGGTATTTCCATCGTGCTGGTGATCAACATTATTTCCAGACTGCCTGAGGATCTGAAGAACCTCTACAGCCAGTTCGTGGCGGGCAAGGCTCCCGCGACGGCGGTTCTGGCGGCAGTCATCATCTTGGCTATCATTGTGGGCATGGTCGTACTCGTTATCATCTTAAACGACGGCGTGCGCAAGATTCCCGTGCAGTATGCCAAGAAGGTACAGGGCCGCAAGATGGTGGGCGGACAGACCACGCATATGCCTTTGAAGGTCAACACCGCGGGCGTGATTCCCATTATTTTCGCACAGTCGATTATGCAGATGCCTATCATGATCTGCACCTTTATCGGCTATCAGGGAACCGGCGTGTGGGGCCATATCTTGAGAGGCTTAAACTCCAGCAACTGGTGCAAACCCAGCGAGCCTGTGTATTCCATCGGTCTGCTGCTCTATGTGGTGCTGGTGATCTTCTTTGCTTATTTCTATACGTCCATCACCTTTAATCCGCTGATGATCGCGGACAATATGAAGAAGCAGGGCGGCTTTATCCCCGGCATCAGACCCGGAAAGCCCACCAGCGATTATCTGGACAAGGTTTTGAACTATATCGTGTTCATCGGCGCGGTAGGACTGACGATCATTGCGGTGATCCCCTATTTCTTCAACGGGGTGTTCGGCGCAAGCGTGTCCTTCGGCGGCACCAGCTTGATCATTATTGTCAGCGTGGTGCTGGAGACGGTAAAACAGATCGAGTCCCAGATGCTTGTCCGCAACTACAAGGGATTTCTGGAGGCGTAAAGGCTTTCGGGGCGGACGGTTATTGTTTTATCAAGAAGGCGTACTCATAAGAGTATGCCTTCTTTTTGACTGCCCTTCCATTGTTTTTTCATTTTGAATATTTTTCCATTTGATATTGCAAACTTTCCACAAAGAAGTTACAATAAGAACAAGTATGCGCAGACGCCGCGGGGATGTCTGCGGATTGCAGGAAAGGGGTATCGGAATGAAGATCATTATGTTAGGCGCGCCCGGCGCCGGAAAAGGCACACAGGCGAAGATGATTGCGGAGAAATACGGAATTCCCCATGTCTCCACGGGGGATATTTTCCGTGCCAACATCAAGAACGGAACGGAGCTTGGCATGGAGGCGAAAAAGTATATGGATCAGGGGCTTTTGGTTCCCGACGAGCTGACCGTGAAGATTCTGCTGGACAGAGTGGCCCAGCCGGATTGTGAGAAGGGATATGTGCTGGACGGTTTTCCCAGAACGATTCCGCAGGCGGAGGTTCTGGATAAGGCGCTCTCGGAGCTTGGCGACGCCATTGATTATGCGATCAACGTGGACGTGCCTGACGAGAATATTGTGAAGCGGATGTCCGGCAGACGCGCCTGTGTCACCTGTGGAGCGACTTATCATATTGAGCATGTTCCGCCCCGGAAAGAGGGCGTCTGCGACAAGTGCGGATCGGAGCTTGTGCTTCGGGACGACGATAAGCCGGAGACCGTTCTGAACCGCTTGAAGGTGTATCATGAGCAGACACAGCCTTTGATCGAGTTCTACACCGCCAAGGGGGTGTTGAAAACCGTGGACGGCACGGTGGATATGCAGGATGTATTCGGAGCGATTACGGACATCCTCGGGGCGTGAGGCTCCCGCCGGGGATGAGAGGGCTGTAGCGTTGGGGGATTCATTTCGGATGATTCATCTGCGGCCGGATGCGGCGGCAGATGAGAAAGGCGTGGTTATACAATGGCTATTTCAGTCAAATCAGAGCGGGAAATCGGGCTGATGCGGACTTCCTGCAAGCTTCTTGCGGACGTATTTCAGAATTTGGAGAAAGCCGTGCGGCCGGGCATGTCAACGCTGGATATTGACACGCTGGGGGAAAAGCTGATCCGCGGACACGGCTGTGTGCCGAATTTTCTACATTATAACGGATATCCGGCCTCTATCTGCGTATCGGTCAACGACGAGGTGGTGCATGGCATCCCCAGAAAAGACCATATTTTGCAGGAGGGAGATATCGTGAGTCTGGATGCGGGCTTGATTTACAAGGGATATCATTCCGACATGGCCAGAACCTTTGGCGTGGGCGAGATCGACGAGGCGGCAAGGCTTTTGATCGAACGCACCAGACAGAGTTTCTTCGACGGTATAAAGATGGCGCGGGCAGGCAATCATCTCTTTGACATTTCCAATGCCATTGACGCGTCCATCCGGCCGCACGGCTATGGGATCGTGAGAGATTTGGTGGGGCATGGAATCGGCACCAAACTGCATGAGGATCCTCAGATTCCCAATTTTGCGCAGCGCAGGCGGGGGCCGAAGCTGCAGGCGGGTATGACGCTGGCCGTGGAGCCGATGATTAATATGGGAAGAGCGGATGTGGAGTGGCTTGACGACGACTGGACGGTGGTGACGGAGGACGGCTCTTGGTCGGCTCATTATGAGAATACCATCCTGATCACGGAGGGCGAACCGGAGATCCTGACGCTGTACGAGGGATAGGAGAGACGGACGGGAAACGGGAGAGGAAGCATGATTGGACAGTTTGTGACCTCCAAGGCGGGACATGACAAAGGCACGCTGTATGTGACGATCGCCGAGGAAGGAGATTTCGCGGTACTCTGCGACGGCCGGAGAAAGCCTGTGGAGCGCCCCAAGAAAAAGCGGAAGAAACATATTCAGCCCATTGCGGAGACGGTGGAGGAAAAACTGGTGAATGACCTGATATGGAACCGCGCCACCAACGAACAGATCAAATATGCCATCAGGCAGTATCAAGAAAGAAATAAATAAAGAAATAAATGAGGAAAGAATTCAATCAAGCGGGAGGGAAAATATGTCAAAAAGTGATGTAATCGAAATCGAAGGAACCGTTGTGGAGAAACTTCCCAATACAATGTTTCGTGTGGAGCTGGAGAACGGACACCGGGTGCTGGCGACGATCAGCGGCAAGCTGCGCCAGAATTTTATCCGGATTCTGCCCGGCGACAAGGTAACTCTTGAGCTGTCTCCCTACGATTTGAGCAAGGGACGTATCATCTGGAGAGACAAGTAAAAGATGAAGGCGGATTGGAAGCGGGTTCTCCTGCATATGGCTGTGATGCTTGCCGGAAGCGCCCTGTCCGGCACGCTGCTTCTGACGCTGGCGTTCTGTATTCCCACCGGCCGGATCAGGGAGCATGTGGCGGAGTCCGCAGACCGGGTGCTGGACGGCGGACAGCCCGGGGATCATGCCTTTTGGCGGCATATCAAACAGCATAAAGAGAGCTATACGGATTCCATCATCGCGCAGTACGCTTTTGAGAAGATAGAAGGTAAAAACGCTTATGAACATGCCATGTGGGCATGGCACTATGATCTGGAGGAAGAAATCTGGGCGGCGGAGGACTCCCTGCGGGCGGTACTGGCCGGAACGGATCCCTCGGAAATGCATCTGCGGGAGTATTCCCGGTACTGGCACGGATATCTTCTCTATGTAAAGCCGCTGCTTTTGCTGGTTTCCTGGGAACAGCTGGTGTGGCTGGAGCTGGCGCTGGAGGCGTTCCTGCTGGCGGCGGCGGTCGTCTTGTCTTTTCGCAAAAAGTGTCCCGGCGTGGCGGCTGCTTTGGCAGCCGGACTGTTGTTCATGAAGCCGGAATTGATGATGGCGTCTTTGACGATGTCGGTCTGCCTGCTGATTCTGCTGGCGGCGGTGCTTGTCCTGCTCTTGAAGGGCGGATGGCTGCGGGAGAAAGGGTATTTTCCGGAGTTCTTCCTGTGTATCGGCATCTTGACGGCGTATTTTGATTTTTTGACATACCCGGTGGCGACGCTGGGCGTTCCTCTGTGCGTTTATTTTCTGCTCTCGCAGCGGGAGCGCATATCCGCGGCGTTAGGGCGCATCGTGGGATACGGGTTTTGCTGGGGCGTGGGATATGCGGGCATGTGGGCCTCCAAATGGGTGATCGCGGATGTGACGCTGGGGACAGGCACCATCAAGGATGCGTTGTGGAATGTGCTGGGAAGAACCGAAGCCATCGGCGGAAGACCCAGACTCAATGGCGGACAGTATGTGATCTCCTTGAATCTGCAGGAATATGACTCCCGATTGTACGGGATTGCCGCCGGAGCATTGGCGCTCTTTGCGCTTGTGGCGCTGGTGTGGGCGCTTGGCCGGAAGACGCCGATGAAGGTTCTCTGGGAGGCGGCGTTCCCCTTTTTGGCCATTGCGGCGATTCCTTTCGCATGGATTGTGATAGTGCAGCACCACTCGGCATTGCACGCGCGTTTCACATTCCGCATTCTGGGGGTGGCGGCTATGGCGCTGTGCGGTATGGGCATCCGGATCGGGCGGACATGTATCCGGGAGCGGAAGAGCGCTGTGGATCCCGGGGAATGAAAATAGGTAATTGCGAAACTCTATTTTTCGGGATTTGAATGGTAAATATCTGGTAAATATCTTGAAAAAGATATTGCAAATCCAAAAAGGCCGTGTTATAATATAAAACGGTCTTTTTTGAAAGGAGGGTTTAACGTGAAGGTTAGATCATCAGTAAAACCGATTTGCGAGAAATGCAAAATCATCAAGAG